>NZ_JBBNPD010000007.1:0-114072 GCF_040097075.1 Collinsella sp. CLA-SR-H006
CCTGCCCGGCACTTTCCTATCAGCCGTCGGGGGCGGCGCGCCCCGCGCCGGCAGCACCCAACAGGCCCTCTCGGGGGCAGGGACGTTCGGCCGTGCGCGGGCGCCCGGTCGGCGGCCCGTTCTGGGCGCGCCTCAATCGTAGCCCGAGACGGTCCCGGGCTGACAATTTCGACTGTAATGGACGTTCCCTTTCTGCCGGCAGCTGGGGACAGTCCTTGGCAACCCGGCCGGCAAGCCGGCGGTTCGGCAAAGACTGTCCCCAATGAGTACCCACCCGATGGCTAGTCGTTTAAGAACGCCCCCAACGACTAGGCGGTTAGGCGCGGGATTTGTTGTGGGCGAGGGCTAGGCCTACGGCGGCGATGGCGGCGGCGAAGAGTACCGTGACGCCTAGGTCGCAGGCGATGTCGTCCAGCACGGCGAACGTCAAATCCGAGGCAAGCGCCTTGCCGATCGCATCGTTCACCCAATATGTCGGCACAAAGTGCGCCACGGTCTGCACGGCCGGGCCCATCAGCGACAGCGGCATCCAGGCGCCGCCCAAAAACGTCATGAGCATGCCGAGCAGGTTGCCCACACCGTTGAGCAGCTCCTCGCGCGCACCCAGGCTCGAAAGGGCAAAGCCAACGGCCAGCGGCGTGCACGCCAGGGCAAACGTCGCCGCCAGTGCCAGGCACACACGGCCCACGCCGACCTCGGCGACCGCGCCGGCAAAGCCCACGACGCCCATCATGCTCGACACAAACCAGATGCAGACGGTGATCACGGCGGCGGCCGCAAACACGGCGAGCGAACGCCGGCGCTCGGAGATTGGGCCGGCATCCATACGACGCACGCGCTCGGGCTCGTTCATGCCCGAGAACACCAGTCCCACCGATACGATGACCGACGAGATAATCGCGTACGCGCCAAAGTTGAAATACGACTCGAGCGTGGCGGCAGCCGTCGAGTCGACCTTGACCTGCTCGATCTGGACCTCGGCACGCTCGGTGGCCGCGTGTTCGGCAGCCTTGGCAACGTCGCCGTTAGAAGCAGCGGGCTCAAGCGCCGCCGCAGCGCCCGCGAGCGAGATCCAGCGCGAAGCCTCGGCAGACGAAAGCGCCGCCGCCATGGTGCCGGCACCGTAGGTCACATCGAGCTTGGGCAGGGACTCCCCCGCGCGGGCAGCCGCGACCAGGTCGTCCTCGAACCCCTCCGGGATAAAGAACACGCAGTCGGCGCTGCCCTTGGCGCTGTTGCTCTTGGAGAGCGCGTCCGCAAGGTCGTACGTGTCATCGCCGACGCCCGTGACCAGGTCAAACCGCGAACCTAGGTGCTTGGTGAGCGCAAGTGAAAGATCACTGCCATCGCGGTCGACCACGATCACGTTGGCGTCGTAGGGCTTGTACTCGGTGAGCTGCGACGAGTTCCAGCTCACAGATGCCGCGATGAATACGCCCATCAGCGAAATGAACACCGTATAGATGAGCAGGTAGAACGGGTGCGCCAGCGCCATGCGAAGCGCGGTCTTAAAGGTGCTCATAGCGGCTCCTTCCAAAAATCAGCGTGGCGGCGGCAACAAACACCAGCGTCATGAGGACCAGCGCGCCCGCGCGAACGGCAAAAGGCCCCAAGTCTTCAAAGAAATACAGGCGGTTGAACATGTCGCAGATAAGCTTGACGGGGTTGAGCCAGCACTCAGCCGGGCAGGCGCGGGCGACGTCGTCGGCAAGCGCCATCGCTGGCTCGCCGTAGAGGCCGGCGAACAGGGCGCACGTAGTGGCAAAGCCCGTGAGGATGCCAGACTTGGACGCCTTGCCGCCCTTAACGGGAAGCGTGCCCACAAAGAGTCCCAAGCCCGTGGCGGCAAGCGCGGAAGCGGCGCCGCCCACCAAACACAGCCCCTCGCGCCCGCCAAAGTCGACGCCCACGACCAGACGCACGTAGCCGATCGCGATCGCCATCGAGGCAAAGGAGACCAGCCACGAGCCCACAAAGATACCGGCCAGCGACGCCGTTTTGGAAAGACCGCCCACGCAGCGACGCGCGCCAAGACCCGACAGATTGGGCTGCAGGTCGATGACGCTCAAGGCGGCAAACTCGGCAGACATCATCGCGACCAGGCCAAAGAGCGCGTAATAGTAGATGACCGTGCCGTCGGGCGTGGTGCGTGTCAGGCTTACGCGGCGGGTGCCGCCCTCGAGCGACAGGGCGCGCGCAACCGCCTCGGGGTCGGCGAGCGCCGCCGGGTTGTCCTGGGCAATCTGGGACATGAGCTCGGCATTTTGTGTATACGAGCTTGCCACCGTCTCCAAAATGCTGCGGTCGATGAGCACCGACGACGCACGCGAGTTGTCATAGCTCGAAAGCAACGTGAGTTTGGGCGTGCCCGCGTCGTCGACCGTATGGATGCCCGCAACCTCGCCGGCCTTAAGCGCACGGTTCGCATCGGCTGCGTCGTCGAGCTCGTGGGTCTCGAGCAGATGATCGTCACCTTCCTTGGCAAGCGACGTCGCCACGCCCTTAAAGGTCGAAGCGTCCCAAGCCTCGTCCGCCACGACGGCAACCGGCACCGGGTCGATCTTGCCGTCGGAGCTGAGGTTCGCAAACATAAACATGAACATCGTGGAAAGTGCAATGGGAAAGAGAGCGCCCCAGACCCACGTGCTCGGCCGGCGCAGCAGCGTCTTGACCGTAGTGATGATGGTGTTGAACATGGCCGCCCCCTAGTCGCGCAGCTCGCGGCCGGTGATCTCGAGGAACACGTCGTTGAGGGTCGGCGGCTCGCTCCACACGCGGCCGAGTGCCACGTCGGCAGCGCGCAGCGTGTCGAGGATGTCGACCAGATTGTGCGGGCTCGCTTCGCAGGTGCAGACGAGCTCGCCGCCGGACAACTCAACCGAAAGCACGTGCTCGAGGGCGCGCAGCCGCTCGACCGTGGCGGTCTCTACGGCGCTGACCTCGACAGTCACGCGCTCGCCCATTTGAATCATGCGTTTGAGCTCGTCATTGGTGCCCTGCGCCAGCACACGTCCGCCGTCCATGATCATGATGCGGCTGCAAATCTGCTCGACTTCCTCCATGTAATGGCTGGTATACACCACCGTGGCGCCCTCGTCGCGCAGGCGGCAGATGCCCTCCAGGATGGCGTTGCGGCTCTGCGGGTCGACCGCCACCGTGGGCTCGTCAAAGAAGATGAGCTCGGGCTTGTGCGCGATACCGCAGGCGATGTTGAGGCGACGCGCCAGGCCGCCCGAGAGCTTGCCGGGGCGAAACTTGGTAAAGTCGCCCAGCCCGACAAAGTCGATCGCCTCGTCCACCAGCGCGCGGCGGCGCTTGCGGTCGTTGACGTAAAGGCTGCAGAAATAGTCGATGTTCTCGCGCACCGTAAGCTCGTCAAACACCGCCACCTGCTGCGGCACCACACCGATGCGGCGCTTGAGGTCGTAGCGGGCGGGCGTCATGGGCTCGCCGAACAGCTCGATGGTGCCTTTGTCGTAGGCGAGCAGCTGCAGAATGCAGTTGATGGACGTGGTCTTGCCCGAGCCGTTGGGGCCCAGCAGGCCAAAGATCTCGCCGGGGGCGATGCTCAGGCTAAAGTGGTCGAGCGCGATAAGGTCGTCGTAGCGCTTGACGAGGTTTTCGACGTGGACGATGTCTGTCATGAGGCGGCCCTTCTGTTGATTGCGGCCCGGTACGATTGCATCATCGCAGGAGCGAGCGGCGCGCACCAGTGAGCTTTGTCACGAGTGCGGAGCTTGGCCGTGCGGCCTGCCGACGTCCCCGCTTTGCCGCGTGGGAGGAATGTCACGGTTGCGCAGGCGGTCCCTCCACCACGCGCGGCTTCGCGTACAATACCCGTATGAACAGGCTTTTCGACAAATCGATCGTGCTGGCGTGCTGTATTGCGGCCGCCATGGGTCTTGCTGTGGACGCTCGCCTGGTCGCGGCGTTTTGCCTTGGCGTTATTGCCACCTCGCTGGCCGAGGTCGTACAGGGAAACCGCGCCCGCCGTGTGAGCGAGGCCGCGAGCTACGCCTGCATCATCGCGGCTGTCTTCGTGCCGCCGTTTGTGCCGTTTGCGCCTCTCGCTCTCTATGACATCGCGCGACGCGTTCGCCGTGAACGAATCTGGCCCGCGCTGGCGATTGGCGCCGTGTTTGTCTGCGCGCTTGTCGCGGACCTTCGTGGTGGCGTGCTCACCACCCGAACGCTGCTGTTAACCGCCATCCTTTCGGTTGCCGCCACCTTGCTATCGCTACGCACCGCCCAGTTGGAGCGCGAGCAGCGGCGCATGCGCCGCACCCGCGACGAGCTGCAGGAACGAGCCCTCGCGCTCGAGGCGCGCAACCGCGATCTTGCCGATCGCCAGGACTACGAAGTCGAGCTCGCGACGCTCGCCGAACGCGCCCGCATCGCGCGCGAGATCCACGATAACGTCGGGCACCAGCTCACGCGCGCCTCACTGCAGGCCGAAGCCCTACGCGTGGTCCACGCCGACGAGCCTGGCGTCGCCGCCGATTTCGCCGACGTTAAACGCACGGTTGACGAGGCGCTCCAGCTTGTGCGCACCAGCGTCCACGCGCTCAACGACAACGCCGTCGACCTTTCCGTGCAGCTCGAACGCATTGTCGAAGGCACACGCTCGGACGGCGGCCCGCAGATTGAGCTTGAAGTTATGGCCGAACATGCGCCCGCAAACGTCGCCAACTGCTTTGCAGCGGTCCTGCGCGAAGCGCTCTCCAATACCATGCGCCACGCTTGCGCCCAGACCGTCACCGTACGGTGCATGGAGCATCCGTCGTTTTACCAGCTCATTGTTACCGACGATGGCGTGGGTGAGGTCCAAGCAAGCGGCCGCGGCACCGCAGAGGGCATGGGGCTCGCCTCCATGCGCGAGCGCATCGAGGCGCTTGGCGGCACCTTCACCGCCGGCCCGCGTGCCGGCGCCGGCGGCTGGCGTGTGTTTGCCACCGTTCCCAAACAGCAAGGAGATGAGGGCCGATGAGGCTCATCGTTGTCGACGACGACCGCTTGGTGGTCGATTCGCTCAAGATTATCTTGGGCGCCCAGCCGCAGATCGAAGTGGTGGGCACCGGTGCCAACGGCAACGATGCGGTGGCGCTCTACGCCGAGCACGCACCCGATATTGCGCTGCTCGACATCCAGATGCCGGGACGCGACGGCCTTTCGGCCGCGCGCGAGATCCTTGAGCACGACCCTGCGGCGCGCGTGGTGTTTCTGACGACGTTCTCGGATGACGAGTACATTGTGTCGGCGCTCAAGCTGGGCGCCCGCGGCTACCTGATCAAGACCGATGTCGCTGCCATTCCGCCGGCGTTGGCGCAGGTCATGGACGGCAAACGCGTGCTCGAGGGCAAGGCGATCGAGGACATCGATTTTGACGGAACGGACGTCGAGGCGGGCACGCCCCGCCGGCCCGCAGCCTTCGCCAGCCTGACCGACCGCGAGTTCGAAGTCGCCGAACTCATCGCCCGCGGCCTCGACAACAAAGAGATCGCCGCCACCGCCTACATGGGCGAAGGCACCGTGCGCAACCACATCAGCTCAATCCTGGCAAAGATGGGCCTGCGCAACCGCACGCAGATCGCTATCGCCTACCTGCGAGGGTAGTTGCCCGAAGACCGACCGTTCCGGCATAGCAAAATGGCTGCTACCGATTTAAGGCCATTTCAAAACTATGCCGGTTTACGGGGCCAAACTCAGGACCCCCATCCATACCCGCGTTTTCTGCAAAATGACGGCTCGTCTACCTGCGGTTTTATTTTCACGAATATCGGCATGGTTGGAGACTCGTAACTCAGCCCCGTAAACCGGCATAGTTTTGTTCGGGCGGCCCTGGACGAGTGCCTCCGCCAGCCTCGCGGGACCAAAATGATCCGTTTTCCTCCGTCCCCAAGGGATCAGCCGGAACCGCTCGCCACGAAATCGGCCCATCTACTACGTTTGACGCGATACCCATGACCATACCTTCGTTTTGAACAAAACCACAGGCGTTCTACCTGCGGTTTTGTCTTCGCGTTTTTTTTGGCATGGTTGGGGGTAAGGGGCTAAACGTAGTAGATGGGCCGGTTTCGTGGCGCCCCCGGCACACAAAAGTGCCGCCACGGAGGAGGGAGATGCCTCCGTGGCGGCTGGGGGTAGGAGTAGGTCGGAATTTAGCCCTGCCGGCCGCCCGGGGCCTTTTGGCCCCGGGCGCTGTCGACGTGCCTAGCGCTTACGGATACCCCAGACTAGGGCTCCGACGCCGGCCATGGCGATGACAAATGCCATAAGCAGAGCGGCAGCCTGTTGGTCACCCGTGGTGGGCAGGAAACCCTTGACCGTCTTGACGATGTTCGTCACGGTCTTGGGCGTGCCGGGGTCGGGCGTCGGCACGGGCGTCTCGGGCTTCTTGTACGTGTTGTTGAACACGATACCCTCGACGCTCTTGTCGCCCTTGGTAAAGGCAACGTTCGCCTTGAGGTTGCCCTCGCCGTCGTCGACCACGTTAACGGTCGCGGTAAAGACGGACTTGTCGTAGGTCATACCGGCCTCGTCACCCTTGACCTCGCTGATGGTGTAGACGTACGTACCGGGCTCGTCGTACTCGAGCTTGTCGAAGTTGATCTTGCCGTCGGCATCGTTGGTAACCGTAGACTCGATGTCCTCGCCAACGAGCTTAAAGCTAAACTCGTCCTTCTTGAGCTCGCGTCCCTCGAGCACCTTAATGGCGCCGATGGAGACCTGCGTGGGCATGGCGTGATACTTGTTGGTAAAGCCAGCCGACTCGGTGGTTCCCTCGAGCTTGTGCGTCGCGGCCAGCGTACCGTCGCCGTTGTCGGAGACGGTGGTCACGACGGTGTAGGTCGTGCCGTCATAGGTGACACCCTTGTACAGGCTAAGCGCGTTCGGGCGAGCCTCGCGCAGCGTGTACGTGTGCGTACCGGGCGCCTCGTAGTGGATCGGGCTCAGCGTAACGTTGCCGTTGGCGTCGTTGGTGCCGCTGGCGACAACCACGCCGTCCTCGAGCAGTTCAAACGTGAACTCGCCGGTTGCAAGGTCACGTCCGGTCAGACGCTTAACCGTCTTGACCTGATCGGTCACGGAAGAGTCGGTGGGCGCCACGACGTAGGTGTTGGTGAACGTGAAGTCCGCACCGTCGTCGCCGTTGCGCACGACACTCAGATGTCCGGCGCCGTCGTCAGTCACGGTGTAGGAAACCTTGCGCGTGGCGTTGGTGTCATTGGTCACGCCAGGGGCACTACCGGACTCGGTCACCGTGTAAGTAAAGGTGTGCGAGCGCGGAGCGGTGGGGGCTGCGGGCTCGGGCTCGTCGCTGGGCTCGTCGGCGTTGGCATCGGTGTCGGCCTCTTCAGCCTCTGCCTCGTCGGCCTCTGCCTCGTCGGCCTCGGCTTCGTCAGCTTCGTCTGCCTCGGCCTTATCGGTCGCATCGTCCGTCACGCCCAGAGCGCGGTTGAGGTCCTCGAGCGTAAAGTGGATCTTGCCAAAGTCCACGTTGCCAGCCGCGTCGTTGGTTGCGGTCGTGCGCTCGGGCATCGGGGCACTAGCCTCGTCGGCGGTCACGGTAAAGGTGAACTTGCCCGTGATGTCAGCCGGGGTCAGGCCCTCGGCAGCTTGGAGCTTCTTAGTGCCGGTGAGCGCGGCATCGACGGCTTCGGCGCCGTAGACGTTCTCGAACAAGGGCTCGACGCCGCCGTAGTCGACCGTTGCCGTCAGGGTACCGTCACCGTTGTCGACGACGATAACCTTAAAGCCAAAGCTCCACGTTGTAGCGGAAACGCCATTCGGCAGCCCGAATAAATCTTCGTAGGCCGTGTAGTTAATGGTCCAGGCAAGCTTGCCGTCCTTATCGGTACGATAAGCAAGCCCAGCAGCCTCAAGATTAGCAAGCATCTTGGTGTCGTAGTGCAGCGTATCAAAGCTCACGTGCCCGCCGATATTGGGCTTGAGGTTTTCGTATGCCACAAGCTCACCCTGATAGGCGATGCCGAACCAGAACTCGCCGTCGGCCATCGGGCGGCCGGTCAGAGTCTTGGTGGCAACGACCTGAGCAGCGGTGCCACCAGGCGTGTTGGTCGTAGCGCTGTAACTGTTGTGGAACGGCACCAGGGCTTTCTCGACCTTGTTCTCGCCACTCTTGTGGACCGTCTCATGCGTGCCCTCGGGACCACCGGAAACGGTCGTCGTAGCAGTGAGCGTACCGGCGGTGTCGTCGGCGATGGCGATCGTCACCGTGCGTACGGCGTCATCGTAGGTGTAACCGGGCTGGCCGTCGTTCTTTTCGGCCACGGTGTACTTGAAGGTCTTGCCGGCGTCAGCCTGCGTAAATTTAACCTCATGACCAGCCAGAATGTCGATCAGTCCGACCGTTGCCTCTGCCGTCGCAGGGGACTTGAAGTTGTTGGCTCCGGGCAGCAGGCCAAGCGCGTTGGCCGAGGCCTCGTCGGCAGGCGTCACGGTAAACGTGAACTGGCCCTCGGTCATGGGGCGGCCGTCCAGATACTTGCTGAGCCACAGACCGCCGGCCGCGGTGTAGTTAAGCTCAGTGCGGTACGTGTTGGTAAAGCGTCCGTTTTCCTTCTTGGTGACATTGGCGGTCAGCTTGCCCTCGCCGTCCTCGGTCACGGTTACTTCGGCGGTCGCGACGTGGGAGTCATACGTCATGCCGACCGTATTACCCGCGTTCTCGCGGATCTCGTACTTGTAGGTTCCGGCAGCCGTGTAGCGAATCTTGCCGAACTTGATGGCGGCAATGCCGTCCTTCGCATCGTGCTTGCTCACGGTTACGGTTGCAGGATCGGGTAGCGGAGCGCCATCGGGGGCGGTAATGGTAAAGCCGAACTCGTCCCCATCCGTCCACTCGCGACCGTCGATGGCCTTGCTCAGGTCAAAGTCGAGGTCTGCATCGGTCGGGGTCACGCTGTAAGTGTTCTTGAAGGTTGCGGTCTTGGCGTCCTTCAGGACATGCTCGGCCTTGAGGGTGCCGTCGCCGTTGTCCGTGATGGTGGTCTCGATGGTGTACTCGGCGTCACTGTAGGTGATGCCCTTGCTGGTGGTTCCGCCGTTGGCCTCGCGCAGCGTGTAGGTGTGCTTGCCGGCCTTGTCGTACTTCACGGCGCCCATCGTGATCTTGCCCTCGGCGTCGTTCTTGCCGGTGGCGACGACCTTGTCGCCCTCGACGAGCTCGAAGGAGAACTCGCTGTCCATGAGATTGCGGCCAGTCAGGACCTTGTTCGCGGTGATCTGGTCGGTAACGCTCGTCTCGACAGGCGTCACGTTATAGGTATTGGTGAACGTAAATGCCACATCGCCGTCCGGCTTGCGGGATACGCTCAGATTGCCCTTGCCGTCATCAGTCACGGTGAAGGAAACCTTGCGCGACAGATTGGCGTCGTTGGTCACGCCAGCCACTTCGCCGGACTCGGTCACGGTGTAGGTAAAGGTGTGCTCGCGCTTCTCGGGCTTCTCGCCCAGAGCCTTGTTAAGGTCGTCGAGCGTAAAGGCGATCTTGCCAAAGTCGACCTTGCCGTCAACGTCGTTGTGCACGCTCGTGCTCGCAGGCATAGGCGCGCCCTCTTCACCGGTCACGGTAAAGGTGAACTTGCCGGTGATATCAGCCGGGGTCAGAGCGTCGTCAACCTGCAGATTCTTGATACCCGCAAGCGATGCCTCGGTAGCATTCGTGGTGTAGGCGTTCTTGAACTCGATGCTCTTGACGTCCTTGGCGTCCTTCAGCTCGTGCGTGGCAACCAGCTGGCCCTTGCCGTTATCGGCGATGGTCGTCACGATGGTGTAGACCGCGTCATCGTAGTCAATACCGCCGGCGTTGCCCTTAACCTCATGCAGCTTGTAGGTGTGCTGGCCGATCTCGGTGTACTTGATGGCACTGAACGTCACCTTGCCGTCGGCGGCGTTCTTAACGGTCTCGACAGGCTTAACTTCCTTGTCAATGATTTCGAGCAGCTCAAAGCTGAACTCGTCGGCCGTAAGGTCACGCCCGGTCAGAGACTTGGTCACGGTAATCTGGTCGGTGACGCTGGACTCAACAGGATTCGTGGCGTAAACGTTCTTGAACTCGGTCTCGCCCGAGGTCACCTTCACGCCAGCGCTCAGCTCACCCTTCTTGTCGGGCGCTACCGTCACGGTGATCTCCGCGACGTTCTTGCTGTAGGCGATGCCGTCAATCGTGGTCCCGGCATGCTTTTCACTGACCTTGTAGACGTACGTGCCAGGTTCGGTGTATTCGATCGTGCCGAAGTCGATGGCAGCCTTGCCCTGGTCCAGGTCAGCCTTGCGCACGGTCGCAGTCCTAGCCGCAGGCATCGGGGCGCCGCTCTCGGATGTCAGGCCAAACTCAAACGCGTCAGCATTCGTCCAGTCGCGACCCTTGAGCACCTTGGTCAGGCCAAAGCTGGCCTTGGTGTTCACCATTGCCGGCGTCATGTCATACGCAAAGCTGATCTTGCCGTTGTTGCCCAGGTAGGAATTGACATGCGTCGCGGTCGCCTTGGCAGACACGTTGTTCCACTTGGGGTTGAGAACGTCGGTCGCGGTACCAGTGCTGTTGCCGCCCACGCTGCCCTTGGTAGTGTGGAGCTCATCGATAAAGGCCAAACGCGCGGTTCCCACGCTAAACGAAAGGTTGCCGTCCTCGTCGGCAACAAGAGCGCCGTCAAACTTCGCTGCGTCGCCGCCGACAAACTCGATGACAGCAGTGGCGGGCTTGGCCTCGCCGTTCGAGCCCCGCTCCTCAAACTCATCCTTGTAGTAATAGGTGCCAGTATCTGCCAGCGAATTCTTTGCAGGCTGCGTGCAGTCCTTATCCGCGTAAATGGGAGTCTGCTTCTGGAAGTAGTAGCAGCGGTTGGTGTCGGCCGGCTCAAAGGTCGCAACCGTATCACCCAGCGCACCACCGCTCCACTTGTTCGCGTAGAAGCTCACGGTCTTGGTGCCGTCAACGACAGTCGTATTATGCTCGATGTAGTTCTTGAGCCCTGCTACCTTCTCGGGCGTAAACAGGTTGTCAAGTGCGGCGCTCTTCACGCTCGAGGCATACTTCACCTGAATGGGCTTAACGTTGTCGACCGAAAGCTTGCCGTCTACGGTCTTAAAGTGACTCAGCGGAATCAACGACGCAGGAATGTTAACCGTTACGATATCGCCCTTCCGGGGATTGTCATCGCCAGCACGCTGCACGGTGATGAGCAGGTCTTTTGCCTTGCCGGAAAACTCGTAGGTGTCGGTATTGGTTTCTTTGTTGACCGTCTTGCTCGCCTTGGTAAACGACATGCCGTTGATGACGACTTCGGTAAATCCGTCGACCTGCATAAAGTCGCCCAGCTCGTCGGTAAACGTGATGTAGCCGGACTTGGTCTCGTCGTAGCCCTTATGGATTTCGGTCGGATAAGGCGGCTCCGATGTGATGGCCTGTGAGATGTCGTCGAAGACCTTCTTGAGCTCTTCAGCATTGGTCGCCGACTTGTAGTAGTCGGAGTTTTCCGCGCGTGTGCCAAGCTCGTCGCTCGCATACGACGTGGCATCGGGATAATTACTCGACACGGCGTGCATAAACTTGTTGACGTCGCTTGTCCCCTTTTTCGAGGGATCGGCAGCGGGGTCCGCTCCACTAAAGATGCCGATGGTATAAACGGTGGCCTTGCTGTCCTTCATGTTCTTGGCAGCCGTCACGGCAGCATCGGCGACGCCAGAATCAAACTCGCTGTAGCTCGTTGGCTTGCCGTCGGTAAAGAACACAACGATCTTCTTGGCATCTGCGCGACCAGAAGTGATATCCCCGGCCAGTTCCAGACCATAGTCGGCACGCGTAGCACCGCTTGGCTTGATTCCAGCAACTGTATCCTTAAGAGCTTTCACGTTGCCGCCGGAGCAATCGGTCAAACCCTTCATTACCTGCGAGTGGTTGTACTTGTATTGGCCTTGATAGTACGTGTCATTGCCGACCTTATCAGTCTTATCACCCGCAAACTTAACAATGGCAACCCTATGCTGCCTATCAACGCCCTCGATAGCCTCGTTTTGTTTGGCGATGGTATTGATAAAGCTGTTCGCAGCGCTCTTCAGTGCATCGATACGCTTGGTGCGATCTCCGCCACCCATAGGATCATCCATCGAGCCGGAGGCATCCAACACCATCACGATGTCAAGTGGCGTGGTGACTGTCACGGTTGAATTAGACGTCGAGGACATCGCCGAAAGCGTGGTCAAAAAGTCCGACTCTTCGTTTTCCCCGGTTGCCTTGACCGTCTTATCGGTCCAGATTCGGCCGACGTTTTGGGTCGTTACCTTATTGCCGCCGTGGCCTGCCGCCCAGATTTCCCAGCGTCCGCTGGTATCGGGGTCGACGACCTTTCCGGTCATTATCGGTCCGTCCATTCCCGTGCTGGACCTGGCGTTGGCCTCGGGCAGCATGGCGAATGCTGCGGCTGGCAACACCAGCACTACGGCCAGTATCACCGCCAAGAGACCCCTCGTGTACTTACTCATCGCGTCTCCCTTCTCACTGTCTCAAACCTTGCATCAGCCTAAAGTTACGAAATGAGACACAATTAGGGCAGGTGACACACGTTCCAGATTTGATTTTGGGCGTGAGACAAATGTCTCACCGAAGTTGAGACACGAAAGTTTTCGCAGGAAAACGGGTGCGACTCGGAGCCAACAGGTCAAAATGATCCGTTTTCCTCCGTCCCCGGGGGATCAGTTGGTAACGCTCGCCACGAAATCGGGCCATCTACTACGTTTGACTCGATACCCCGACCATAGCCGCTTTTCATGAAAAACCGCAAGCGTTCTACCTGCGGTTTTCATTTCGCATTACTTGACGTGGTCGAGGACTGCCGCCTAAACGTAGTAGATAGGCCCATTTCGTGGCAGACGGGTCACGCGGCAGCCCTCGTGAGGCAAAAATGATCCGTTTCCCTCTGTCCACGGGAGATCAAGGGCTGCTACGGATATGGTGCTATTTCAAAACTATGCCGGATTACGGGGCTAAAGTCGGAGTCCTCATCCATACAGCCTTTTTTTGAAAAACGGCAGGCTATCTACCTGCGGTTTTGTTTTTCGATTTTCTGTATGGTTGGGGATTCGCAATCCAGCCCCGTAATCCGGCATAGTTTTGTTCGTGGCAGCCCAACCGCGCGTTTAAGCGCGGGGCCGGTGGGGCATTTTTGCCCCACCGGCCCCTATTCCAGCGCTATACCAGCCCCATCCCAGCGTTACTCCGGCTTGGTTTCTACCGTGGGAGTCTTATTCGCCGCAACTGGAGTACGAGCGGTGTCCATAGTCAGGCAGTGCTTGGGGCAGCTCTCGATGCACTCACCGCACACCACGCAGGCATACGGGTCGATCGACCACGTTCCACCCTTGCGATCGACCGCGAGCGCGCCCGCCGGGCAGCGGCGCACGCACATGCCGCAGCAGATGCACACGTCCATGTCGTTGACGATGTGCCCGCGCAGGCGCTTGGGCGCCGCGAGCTTCTCCTGCGGATAGCACACCGTGACCGGCTGCTTGACCATAGAGCCCAAGGCCGTCTTGGCAAATGTCAGCAAACTCATGCCGCGCCTACCTTTCCGTGCAGCTAATGCAGGGATCAATGGTCAGGATAATCATGGGCACGTTGGCAATGAGCACGCCCTGCAGCGCATGCGTCAGACCTGCCAGGTTTTGCGACGTCGGCGTGCGCACGCGAAAACGGTCCAGATTCTTGGTGCCGTTGCCGCGCACATAGTAATACGCCTCGCCGCGCGGCTGCTCAATCACAACCTCGCCGCGCGCGCCGTCGGCCGGTGTAAGCTTGGTGCGCCCGCCGATCCCGTCGTGCGGAATCTTGCCCACAAGCTCCTTAATGATGTCCATGGCCTGCGTGACCTCGGCACAGCGCACCTGGCAGCGGGCATAGCAGTCGCCATCGCTAGCAACGATAGGCCCAAACGCGGCCAGATCAGCATAGGCGCCGTCGCCAAACATGCGCACGTCGTAATCCACGCCCGAGGCGCGACCGAACGGGCCGACCATCGACAGATCCAGCGCGTCCTTCTTGCTGATCACGCCCACGCCGTGCAGGCGCTCGCCGCAGCTATTGTCGTCCAAAAACGTATGCACCAAGGCCTCGTAGTCAGGACGCATGGCATCGAGCGTCTGGACAATGCCCGCCAGTTCGGAGTCCTCAATGTCGTGTTTAAGGCCGCCGATCTCGTTAATCGAAAGGATCACGCGGCCGCCGCAGGTGCTCTCAAAGATCTTAAGAATCTGCTCGCGTAGGGTCCACGAACGATAGAACAGTGCCTCGAAACCAAAGGCATCGGCGAGCAGGCCCAGCCACAGCAGATGCGAGTGAATGCGCGAAAGCTCGTGCAGAATGGTGCGGATATACTGCACGCGGCCGGGCGCCTCGATGTCGAGCATGCGCTCGCAGGCGCTGGCATAGCCGCAGCTGTGACCCACGGCGCAAATACCGCAGATGCGCTCGGCGATGTAGCCAAACTGATGCATATCGCGCTTTTCGGTGAGCTTCTCGAGCCCGCGGTGTACAAAGCCGATCTGCGGAATTGCCTCGAGAACGCGGTCGTCCTCGATCACCAGGTCCAGATGAAGCGGCTCGGGCAGCACCGGGTGCTGCGGGCCAAACGGAATGACGGAGCGATGTGCCATGGGCCTTACGCCTCCTTTTTCTGCTTGTCGCGGGCAGCCTTGGCGGCAAGCGCCGCGCGGACCTTGGCCGCTTTTTCGGGATCCATGGCGGCGAGCTTTGCCTCCATCTCGGCAGCCTTGAGCGCGGCCTTGGCAGCGGCCTCATCGTGCTGAGCATCGGAACCGGCAGCCGCAGCGGGCTGAGCGACGGCAGCGCCCGCAGCATCGCCAGTGCCCTCCCCCGCAGCGCCCGTGGCAGCGGCGGCCTTCTCGGCCGCGGCCTTGCGCGTCTTGGCCTCGGCAGCGGCACGGACCTTCATGGCTTTCTCGCGCGCGGCCTTCACCTCGGGCGTGATAACGCTCATAGGCCCGGCAGTCGAGACCTGGTAGAAAAAGCCCTTAAAGTCGATCTGCATGTCGGTGATGGCAAGCCCAAACAGGTCGTGGACCTCATTTTCAAACGGGAATACCGCCGGATAGTACGAGCTGATGGACGGAATCTCTTGGTACTGATCAATTCCCTCAACCACCAGGTTCTCAATCGCATAGCTGCCGTCCTGCGCAATATGCTCCTGAGCAGCACGAACGTTGATAAACGTATAGACCAAGCGATACGAGCCGTCGTCGACGTTGCGTTCAGCGTGCATTTGCACAAAGCGCGCGCCGACGCCCTTAAGCGCCTGGACATGCGACAGGAGCTCTTCGATCCCGACGGTGGTATAGATTGCCTTTTGCATTACTCGGCCTCCCTTGCAGCGGCGGTCGCGTCGCCGGCCCCCGCAGCCACAAACCCGTCCTCGCCCAGCTCAACGCCACCGTCCCAAGTAGCGGCACCGCCCACGGTAAGCGGGTCGCCGCCGGCGCGCATCACGGCCTCCTTCTGGTCCAGGATGCCACACGCCTCCACGATGGCATCGATCACCGTCTCGGGGCGAATGGCGCACCCGGGCGCGTACACGTCCACGGGAATCGCGCGGTCCACGCCGCCGATCACGTTGTAGGCATCGCGGAACACGCCGCCCGAACACGCGCAGACGCCGCACGCCACCACGCACTTGGGCTCGAGCATCTGGTTGTAAATCTGGCGCACGACGGGCAGGTTCTGGGCATTGACCGACCCCGTCACCAAAAAGATGTCCGCATGCTTGGGGTTGCCGGTGTTGACCACGCCAAAGCGCTCCGCATCAAACAGTGGCGTGAGCGAGGCCAGCACCTCGATATCGCATCCGTTGCAGCTCGAGCCGTCGTAATGAATAACCCACGGCGAGCGCGACATTTTATGATCCATGGATGCCGCCTCCTAAATAAATACGTCGACGAGGATGGGCATAAGGTTGAGCAGGCCAAACACCAGCGCCACGCCCCATCCGAGCCTAAAGCAGCTGCGCCAGGTGCTACGTGCGAAGGTGTTGTCGATCAGGACCTCGACAAAATACGTCGCGGCCATCACGACCAGGGCAACCACCCAGCTCACGGGGTTGTCCCAAACAAAGAACATGCCCACCCACATCAAAAACAGCACGGTCTCGCACCAGTGCATAAGGGTCATCTTGGCCAGCGTGCCGCCGCTCATCTCGGTGGCGACGCCCTGGACAATCTCCTGATGCGCGTGATGCGAGTACGAAAGGTCAAACGGCGACTTGCGCAGCTTGATGGTAAGCACCGCGAGCAGCGCCAGGAAAATGGGCGCGCTGTACACGATGATGGGGGCCGACTGCCCCGTCGCGGCGATGGAATCAAAGCTGTCGGTGGCAAGGTACAGGCCCACGCTCATCAGCAGAACGGCGGGCTCGTAACTCATAACCTGCAGCAACTCACGATCGGCGCCAACCTGGGCAAACGGGCTTTGCGTCGAGGCGGACGCCAACACCACAAAGATCGCGGCTAGCGTAACCATAAAGGCGCACAGCAGCGTGTTGGAGCCCGACACAAAGATGCCGCCGCCCACGACGGTAAAGATGAGCGCGCACGCCATGTAGGTATCGTCCATGGTGTTTACGCTGGCGGGAGCCTTGCGCAGCAGCTTGGCAACGTCGTAGAAGGGCTGCAGCAGGCGCGGACCCACACGGCCCTGCATGCGGGCCGAAAGCTTGCGGTCAACGCCGTCGATCAGGCCACCAGCCAAAGGCGCCAGCAGGGCAAACACCACGGTACCAATAAAGATGCCCACGACGCCCGAACCTTCGAAATACTTGCCGCGCAGCACCGATGGCGCGCTCATGGCAAGCCTCTCGGGCCCAATCCACGCGCAACACAGCAGCGCAAACAAGATAATGCTGCAGCACACGACGCTACCCGCGGGGCCAATACGCTTCTCGCCAAGGGCGTCCTCCGAGTACCAATTGCGCTTTTCGGCCTTCACCTCGTGTCCCATCGAGCCGCGGAAATGGCGATATTTGTCGGTTCCCACACCCGAAAGATATACGTTTACGTGCGGCTTGTTGCTCACGCGGAATGAAGTCAGCAGCACCACGGCGATAAACGCCACGATAACCACCATCAGATACATGGCGTCCTTGCCAATAACGTACGGCACGCGGCCAAACACCATGGCCAAGTAAGGCGACACCAGACCGCTCGAGATAACCGGGAACGCCACGCAGCACAGAATCAGCAGCGCGGCGATGGTGTTGAGCGCCATCCATTCGGTCTTATGGACATTGACCTCAACGTTTTGAGCCGTGGGGTCGACGCCCGAAAGCTTGGCAAGCCACTTGCCCCAGAAGTAAAACGTCGCGGCCGAGCCAAAGGCCAGAACCATGATCATGAGCACGTTGCCGGTCTGCGCAAACGCCACCAGGGCGCCCCACTTGGACACGAGCATGCCAAACGGCGCCACAAACATGCCCATGATGCCCAGCATCATCAGGCGCGTCAGGTGCGGCATGCGGCTGAACATACCGTCCATGTCCTCGATATCGCGGCTGCCGATATGATGCTCGGCGGTGCCCACGCACAGGAACAGCAGCGACTTGGCCACCGTGTGGAACAGGATCAGGAAGATGGCTGCCCACACGGCCTCGGGCGCGCCGACGCCCAGGCAGGCACTGATGAGGCCCAAGTTGGAAATAGTGGAGTACGCGAGCACGCGTTTGGCGTTGCTCTGCGAGATGGCCATGAGGGCCGCGAGCAAAAACGTGATGGCACCCACACTCGTGACCATAAAGCCGGTCACGGGATAGATGGCATAGAGCGGGCTCAGCTTGACCATCAGGAACACGCCGGCTTTGACCATGGTTGACGAGTGCAGCAGGGCGCTCGTGGGCGTGGGGGCAACCATGGCGCCAAGCAGCCAAGTGTGGAACGGCATCTGTGCGGCCTTGGTAAGGGCGGCGAGCGATAGCAAGATGACCGGCATCACCAGCAGCGCGGACTGCGCGGTGCCGGCGCCGGAAAGCTCGATCATGCCCGAGATGGTCAGCGGCATGCCGTTAACGTGCAGGTACATGAGTCCGACCAAAAACGCGATGCCGCCCAGCATGTTGAGGATGATCTGGGTGAAGGCGTTCTTGATGGCCTCGGGCGTGCGCGTGTAGCCAATCATGAGGAACGAGCACACGGTGGTGATTTCCCAGCCGCAGAACAGCCACTCAAGGTTATCGCTCGTCACGATGACGAACATGGCCGAGAGGAACAGGAACATAAGCGCCAGGAACTGCGGGCGACGGTCGGGCGCGGTCTGCCCGCGCAGCGCGGCCTCGTGCTCGTCATGGGCCTGGAAGTCCTTCATGTAACCCAGGGCATACACGCAGATCAGGCTGCCGACGATACCGACGGCGAGGACCATGATCACGCTCATGTAGTCCAGGTAGAGCGGCGTCGCCGTGACGGCTTCGGCCGCGGGCAGCGTCATGGCTGCAAAGGCGAGCGAGCCCACCAGCTGGACTATGCCGAGCACCGTGGTGAGCGCGTTCCTATATTTATACGCGTTGTACAGGATGACGGCGCACAGGATGACATCGATGGCGGAGCTGATGATCGAGAGCACATGCGAGGTGCCGGGGGCAACCTCAAAGCTCTGCGGACCCGTGCCAAAAAACAAGACGGCGACTACAACTGTCACCGCCATAATAATGCCGGAGCCTACAAGCCCCACCGCATCGCGGGCGCGGTCACCGCGCGCGAGCAGCATGCCCAGCGCCGGTACCAGCGGAAACAGGGTAAGGAAATACAGTAGCGTCATACCATCACTCCCCCATGCAAAAACGCTGCAATTGTTTAACGTTATAGCTCAATTGAGGAGTAGCGGCGGCGGGTTTTCGGTCAACTGGGGAGTTTTAGGCGTACGGGGCAAGGGCACGTCCGCTTTGGAGCAGAGAGGCGACGCTCCCCCTATCGCAGCGACAGGCGCGCGGGCCACTGCGCGCAGTTTATTGGCCACTTTGGAGGATGTCCCGACAGGCTCGCGCCGGTCCAAAAAGTTGGCGCGGCAAGAAAAATGCGCCCCTGTGGGCGCACCATCCCGTTTGCTATTCCGCCTTTTTAACGCGCGGCTTGCGACCGCGCGGCTTATCGACCAGTGCGGACTCACCGCTCTCACGGTACTGACGGCACCAAGCCTTGACCGAAGACTCGCTGGGAATCTTGTGCTTGATCATGGCCTCGCGAACCGTCAAGCCGTTTTCCAGACGGTCCTTAACCACAGCGAGCTTTACGTCGTACGAATAGGTGTGATGATGCGAACCGGCATTGAGAACGGCGTCGGCACCGCCCACGGCATACGCGCGGGCCCACTGACGAGCCGTGGCCTGGGGAATGCCAAGCTCCGCGGCGAGGGCGCGATGACCGACCCCCTCTTGGAGGATCTCGACGGCGCGCTGCCTAACCTCGGGCGCATGCGTGCGAGTCCTAGTTGCTTCCGACATACCTGCCACTTCTTAGCCTTAACCGTTAATCTGCCTTCTTACGTGCAAGTTAGATAGTAGCATTTTACTGTTTGCTCAAAGCAGTTAATTAAAATAGACGCGGCGTTATCTGGGCATTTGGCACCAAATTACGACATTTCTTTATCGATTATTTACGCTGGTAGCTGACTCACGGCTAATCGTCATTCGCTTGTCAACAAAATTGGCATCTCTTTATGTCCTTTGGTATAGAGGATATGGTTATTAACCCCTCCCCCAATAATTTTGAGTGATCTGCGAGGCAGTAGACGTCCGCACTCCTCATGATTACCGCGCATTGCCATCCACCGGAGCAAAACAAAAAGGGCGAGACCTGCGCGCTTGCAGGCCCCGCACCGGTTGACATCCGACGGGACACAGCCGGGCGAGACGGATCCGTGCTACCGACCCGCCTGGCCGCGAAGTTAACTACAGCTCGTTGGCCGCGTGATATGCCGTGCGAATGGCGCTCGCGATGTCGGCGGTGCGCTCGCCCGAGCAGTCTCCCACGCAGGTCACGGGCACCGTCACGCCATCCAGGTCAAACGCGTTGGCCTTGGAGCCCACGGCCATCACCACGTAATCGCAGGCGATCTTTACCGGCTCCTCGGCGCCGTCCTCGGTAGTGCGAATGGCCTCCACGCCCTCGTCGGTAATGGCGGTCAGGCGGGTCTTCACGTGCTGCTCCACGTTGTGCTCTGCAAAGTCGCTCATAATCAGCGGCAGAATGGTCTCGGACTCGCCCGCGGCAATCTTGTCGAGCATCTCGACAATCGCCACCTCGCAGCCGCGCTGCAGCAGGTACTCGGCAGTCTCGGTGCCCACCAGGCCACCGCCAATGACGGCGACGCGGCCCGTAAGCTCCACCTTGCCGGCCAGCACGTCCCAGCTCGAGACGACCTTGTCCGAGTCGGCACCCGGAACGGGGATGACCACGTCGTGCGCGCCCACGGCAACAATCGCAGCGTCGGCGGCGTTGAGGTCCTCAGCGGTAGCGGCATGGCTGAGCTCAACCTTCACGCCCAGGCCGGGCAGAATCTTCTCGTAGTACTCAACCGAGCGCATGATCTCATCCTTGCGCGGAGGCGCAGCCGCCAGCACAATCTGGCCACCCAGATGATCGCTCGCCTCGTAAACGGTCACGTCGTAGCCGCGCTTGGCCGCCACGCGTGCGGCCTCTAGGCCGGCGATGCCGCCGCCCACCACGGCGATCTTCTTGTCGCCCTCGCCCGGCTTAATGGCTATGGTCGCCTCGTCGCCGTTCTCGGCATTGAGCACGCACGAGATGTACCTGCGATTTTGAATCGCATCGACGCAGCCCTTGTTGCAGTTGAGGCACTCGCGAACGGGCTCGCCCGTGGCGGCCTTCAGCGCAATGTCGGGGTCGCACATGAGCGAGCGGCCGTAGGCGATGATGTCGGCCGCGCCGTCTTCCAGAATCTTCTCGCCGGCCTCGACCGAGACAACACGGCCGACGGTTGCCACCGGCACGGAAACCAGGGCCTTGACGCGCTCGGCCACGGGCAGCGTCCAGTTGTAGGGCATGGCGCCCATGGGCGGAATGGTGTCTCCCATGTTGCCGGTGTGGTTGGCCTGCGCGACCTGGATCATGTCGATGCCCGCGCCCTCGAGCAGCTTGGCGAACTCGCAGGCCTCGTCGGGCTGCAGGCCGCCCTTGCCGCGCGGCGTGCCGTCGGGGTTCTCCATGATCACGGGGAGCTTGTACTCCACCATCAGCTGCGGCGCTGCTTCCTTAATGGCAGCGACGACCTCGAGCGCATAGCGAACGCGGTTCTCGAACGAGCCACCATACTCGTCGGTGCGCTTGTTGAGGATGGCCGAGCACAGCGAACCCACCAGACGGTCGCCGTGGACCTCGATGGCGTCGATCCCGGCCTGCTGCGCGCGGGCGGCCGAGGCAGCGATGGCCTCCTTGATCTGGGTGAGCTGCTCTACGCTCGCCTCGTTCACAAAGTGCTGCATGTCGTGGTGCAGCTTGGCGTAGGCCTGGTTGCGGATCTCGTTGGACTCGGCCATCTTGGCGGCAAAGGTCTCCTCGTCGCCGGCGGCCTTGGCCTCCTGCGCGGCCTTGGCGGCGACCATGGAACCCATGACCATGCGGCCGACACCGGGCACGTCGTACTCGGGGTGGAACAGCTGCAGCGCGACCTTGGCACCGTGCTTGTGGACGGCATCGGCCAGCGCCTTAAACGTGGGGATCTGGGCGTCGGTTGCCAGCTTGGGCGTGGGGCTTGCGGTCATGACGGGGGCAACGTCGCCGATGACGATGTAGCTCACGCCGCCACGGGCCAGGCGCTCGTAAAAAGCCAGGCTGCGCTCGCCAATGGAACCGTCGCGCTCCTCGTAGCCGGTGGTGAGCGGCGGGAACATAATGCGGTTTTTGAGCTCAAGGGGGCCAACCGTAATGGGCTGGAGCAGCTTGGATGCAGGTGCGGTCATGAACATTCCTCTCTTGTAGGCGCGACGGCGATGATGCCGCGTAGTTGTCTAGAGGATATGGCATGGGGGCACAGCGGCACAACGGAAATCGGCGAATATCAGGTGGCAGCAGGTGGATGGGGCGTGGCGGCCCGTCGGTTTGTCTCAATCTGTAACAGTTACTCGGCAAAACCGGGT
The DNA here is from genome assembly GCF_040097075.1 of Collinsella sp. CLA-SR-H006. Taxonomy (NCBI): domain Bacteria; kingdom Bacillati; phylum Actinomycetota; class Coriobacteriia; order Coriobacteriales; family Coriobacteriaceae; genus Collinsella; species Collinsella sp. CLA-SR-H006. Next base: position 22,173 of record NZ_JBBNPD010000007.1, read on the forward strand.
CTTACTGTTACAGATCGAGACAAACACGACCCAACCCACCGGTATATCTCGATCTGTAACACCTAGCCGCCCAAATCGGGTCTAGATGTTACAGATCGAGATTTTGTTTGAGAGGCCGAGAATTGGACCGAAAACACGATCCCGAAATAACAAAAAAGCTCGCCGGCTAGGCCGACGAGCTGCAAGTTCTTGGTCGCGGGGGCAGGATTTGAACCTACGACCTCCGGGTTATGAGCCCGGCGAGCTACCAGACTGCTCCACCCCGCAATGTCTGGGCGCCTCATGTGCGCAAGAAAGGATATTACGCGGGAGTTCGGTAAACGGCAAGGAAAATCTCGTAGAGCATAATTCCTTCATATTTAAACCCCTCAGCCCCTATCACCGTAAACGAATCGCAGCCGAGCGCCGTCGACGGCACGTATACAATGGTGTGCGTCCTTTTATGCCGACACCGGGAGTAGACATGCTGCTCGCTATCGATATGGGAAACACGCAGACGGCCATGGGCCTGTTTGACGGAGACGAGCTGGTGCAGTCGTGGCGCATGCCCACCGACCGCTCCTATACCGCCGACGAGATCCATGTGCGCCTGATGGGTTTCTTTAAGATGTACGGCCTTTCGCTCGATGCGGTCGACGCGATCGCCTTTGCGGGCGTGGTGCCGCAGCTCTCGCGCGAGTGGCGCGCCGTGGCCGACCGCATTGCCGCAGACGCCATCGTCATCGGGCCGCAGACGGCCGCCGTGACCAAGCTGCGCGCGGCGCGCCCCCAGGCCGTTGGTGCCGACCGCATCGCCAACGCCGTCGCTGCCGAGACCTTCTACGGCTCCCCGGCGATCGTGGTGGACTTTGGCACCGCAACCAATATCGACGTCATCGACGAGGACGGTTATTACATTGGTGGAGCGATCGCGCCGGGCATCCGCATTTCGATGGACGCGCTCGCCGCCCGAGCCGCCAAGCTCGCCAGCGTTCCGCTCGAGGCGCCCGAGCACGCCATCGGCCGCGATACCGAGGAGTGTATCAAGGTCGGCGCCGTAACGGGCGCCGCCGCCATGGCCGAAGGCCTGGTCGCGCGCATGAAGCGCGAGCTGGGGCGCGAGGACGCCGCTGTTATCGCCACGGGCGGCCTCGCCAGCATCGTCGCCGATTCGACCGACGCCTTCGACATAGTCGACGGACAGCTCACCATCAAGGGCATCTGCGAAATCTACCGCCGCATGCAGGAGCTGGGATAGAGCAGGGGCTTAAGTCGAGCACGCCCGATGCCACAGCCCCCGCAAACGTTCGCCAAACCCATTCCCCAGATAGGCGAAACCCTCCCCGGCACAGGCCGAGAAGGGTCTTGTTGCCATCGTTATCTTTGAGCGCTGGCGCCCCGCGCTACAGCCCGCGAATTCGTACAGCCTCGGGCGGAAACTCCTGCTCGCCGGCATCGGTCTTGATGGTCGCGCGGCCCCAGATGTCCAGGCCCGCAAACACACCGACCGCAAGCGGCAAGCCGTTGGGAGACACCGCCGCAACCTGGCGGCCCAGCAGCGGCACCATGTCGAAGTACTCGCCCAGCACGGGAGCCAGCGGCCCTGCGGCGCCTTGCGGCGTGTTGGCAACAACCGCCCAGGCGTCCACGCGGGCCAGCACGGCGGCGGCCAGCGTCTCGACCAGCGCTTCGTCAGCCACGTCCACACCAAGCTCGCTCAGCGCCGAACGCTCAATATCCACCGTCACGGCACCGAACATGCCCGCAGCACCGGCACCGCCGTTCACGGCAACACGCGCGAGCGACGTCTCAAACGCAGGCGCACCGCACACGATATCGCTCGGCCACTGGATACCCACCTTACCGGCAAGGCCCAACCCCGGCGTCGAAGCCGTGCCCACAAGCGCGTCCATCATGCCCATAGCCGCCACAAACGGCAGGCCGTGGAAGGCATGCATGTTCACATCGGGGCGCACGACCAGCGAAAACATCAGCGATGCATCGCCCGCGCTCCACGCGCACCAGCCCGCGGACATGCCCTCGCGGCCCGCGCCGCGAGCCGCGTCGAGCTCGGTGCCAGCGGCAACAGCATTCATCTCGATCATCTACATACGCCCCAATTCGCCCACGATATGGCCCACGCGGTCCTCGGGCTCCTTGACCTCGACGCCGTTGTAGCGGAAGAACCGCGCCGGGTCGTGCATCAGGTCCTCGAGCGGCACCAGCACAAAATCGCGTTCGCCGATCAGCGGATGCGGCAGGCGCAGCTTTTTGCCGCCGTGGGTCTCGCCGTCCATCCACAGCAGGTCCAGGTCGATGGTGCGCGGACCGTTGGCCTTGGCCTTTTTGGAGCGGTCGCGCCCCAGCTCGGCCTCGATCTTCATAAGCTCGTCGAGCAGCACCAACGGCGCCAGCTCGGTCTTGATCTCGATGACGGCGTTGGCAAACGCGTCCTGGCGCGTCTCGTAGGCAGGCTCGCTCTCGTAGATCTTGGAGGAGTTGGACACGCAGGTGAGTGGAATCTCGGCGATCATCTCGCGTGCAGCGCGGATGTTGTCGCAGCGATGCCCCAGGTTGGAGCCCACAGCCACAAACGCGCGGCGCGGCTGCGGCTTGGCAACCGCCCAGTAACCGTTCAGGAACTGCGCAAAACCCGCGGCGTCGTGCACGCGCACGATGTTGGCACCGGCCTGGATGGCGCCCAGGCACACGCCAAACGTAGCGGCATCGCGCTCGGCGGCCTCGGTCACACCCGAGACGGCGCCCACAAAGCGCTTGCGCGACACGGCGCACATGAGCGGATAGCCCAGTGACGCCATCTTGGCAGTCTCGCGCTGGATGACGATGTCCTCGTTAGCCGACTTACCAAAGCCCGGGCCAGGATCAATGCAGATGCGGTCGCGCGACACGCCGGCATGGATGAGCGTGCGGGCCTGGTCGGACAGAAAGCCCATGACGCGGCGCATGATGGGCGCCGAATCGGGCAGGGTGAAGCGGCGGAGCTGCGAGGTGGGCACGTAGGCTTCCTCGCGGCGGGCGCTGCGGCGCATCATGGCGGCCAGGCGGTCATTGGACTCCGATGCGGCCTCGGTGGCTGCGGGAGTGGCCTCGGGCGCGGGCGCGACGGTCTCGGCGGCAGTAGCCTGCTCGGCGGCCGGCGTCTCCTGCTCGCTTGAAGGCTCGGACGTGGGCTCCGGTTCGCCAAACGGCAACGAGGGCTGCACCACGCCGCCCGGAAGCTTGGCCTCCGGCTTAGGCTCGCCCAGCAACTTGCCGCGACGGCGGCGAGCCGGCTTCTCGGCCTCACGCGCGGCCTCGGCAGCCGCCTCGCGCGCCTTCTCGGCAACAAACGCCGCTGCCGAGGTATCGAGCTGCACCGTTGCGTGTGTGCGTGCGGGCGCGGCGACCTCGCCGGCATGCATCACGATGACGCCGCAGGTGCTCGTCTTAACAAACTCGACCATCTTGGGATCGGTGAAGCCGGTCACGTCATTGACGATCGAGGCGCCGCAGCGCACGGCCGCCTTGGCAACCGCCACATGACGCGTGTCGATCGAGACGATGGCGCCCTCCTTGGCCAGCGCGCGCACCACGGGCAGCACGCGGCGAGCCTCCTCGTCTGGGTTGACCGGGGTAAAGCCGGGGCGCGTGGACTCGCCGCCCACGTCGATGATGTCGGCGCCGGCGTCGAGCATCGCCAGGCCGTACTCGATGGCGGCATCCGGGTCGAAGTGCTCCCCGCCATCGCTAAACGAATCGGGCGTCACGTTGAGGACGCCCATGATGCGCGGACGGTCAAAGCTGAGCTCATACTTTCCGCACCGCCATGTCTTGCTGTCGTTCGCCATGAACATCCTCCTAAAATGCCCACGCCGCCGAGCTTGGGGAGCTGGCGGCGGGGTCGCTTTGCACTCAGTCTTTCTATTGTATCCGCGCACGCGGGCTAGAACGCAAACGCGGCAGCGATGTCGCAAGAAATCAGCAGGTCGGCATTTGCATCCTGATCGGTGGGAGCAAGATTGCAAATGGCCAGCGTATCGCCGGTAAAGTAACGCGTAAGGCCTGCCGCCGGATACACCACGAGCGAGGTCCCGCCCACAATAAGGGCATCGGCCGCGGCGATGGCGGCAACGGCACCGGTCAGCACATGCTCATCGAGCGGCTCTTCGTAGAGCACTACATCGGGCTTGATGCGGCCGCCGCACGCGGGGCACGCAGGCACGCCCGCGGCGTCCTCGTGCTCGCGCGAGCAAATCCACTCGGCGCTATAGACCGCGCCGCACGACTGGCAAATGTTGCGATGGACCGATCCGTGCAGCTCGAACACGCGCTGTGAGCCGGCCATCTGATGCAGGCCGTCGATATTTTGCGTCACCACGGCATCAAGCTTGCCGGCGCGCTCCAGCTCGGCCAGCTTGGTGTGGCAGCGGTTGGGCTTGGCGCCAAGCGCGATCATCTTGGTGCGGTAGAAGTCGAAGAACTCGGCCGGGTGCACCTCGTAAAAGCTATGCGAGAGCATGGTCTCGGGCGGGTAGGCAAACTGTTGGTGATATAGGCCGTCCACGCTGCGGAAATCGGGGATGCCACTCGCCGTGGAAACGCCCGCGCCGCCAAAGAAGACCACGCGCTTGTGGGTGCCGAACAGCTCCGCCAGCGCGGCGGAGGCCTGCCTGGGGTCCGATATTGCCTGCGTCATATGAGTCCTCCGTCCTTGTTGGTCGGGCAGCGTTGAGCGACGTCCCAGCATGCGTCCTTTAAGTCAGCATGCGCGGAGCCCACCCCGCCCCTGTTGCGCTAATCTTAAGCCTGCCAACCCCGTCGAAAGGACACCATGCCTCAGACTTACACTTTCGCCTCGTGGAACGTCAACGGCCTGCGCGCCGTGCTCAAAAAGGACCCGAGCTTTATCCAGATCGCGCAAGAACTCGACGTCGATATCCTGGCGCTGCAAGAGACCAAGTTGCAAGAAGGCCAGGTTGATATTGACCTGCCCGGCTATCACCAAACCTGGAGCTACGCCGAGCGTAAAGGCTATTCGGGCACTGCGGTCTTTAGCCGCCAGGAACCGCTGCGCGTGCTGCACGCCGACGCGCTGCTACCCTACGCCGGCGAGGGCGAGGCGGCCGTACTCGTCGCCCAAGCCGCAACCGAGGGCCGCGTCTGTGCGCTCGAGTTCGACAAGTTTTGGTTTGTGGATGTCTACACGCCCAACGCGCAAAACGAACTCGCGCGCATCGATGTGCGCATGGCCTGGGACGATGCCTACCGCGGCTTTTTGAGCGCGCTTGAGCGCGAGACCGGCAAGCCCGTCGTAACTTGCGGCGACTTTAACGTGGCGCACGAGGAAATCGACCTTAAGAACCCCAAGTCCAACCGCGGCAACGCCGGCTTTTCGGACGAAGAACGCGGCAAGTTTACCGAGCTGCTCAACGCCGGGTTTACCGATACCTGGCGCGCGGCAAACCCCGACGTCGAGGGCGTCTACAGCTGGTGGAGCTACCGCTTTAATGCCCGCAAGAACAACGCAGGCTGGCGCATCGACTACTTCCTGGTAAGCGACGCAATCGCCGACAACGTACGCGACACCGGCATCCGCGGCGACATCTTCGGCAGCGACCACTGCCCCGTCACCCTCACGCTAGAACTCTAGCCCCAAGTAATTCCTGGGGGGGACAGAGGAAAACAGATTATGTGGCCCCTCTCCCCCTATAAGTTGCGGTGGAATAGTTCCTGTTTGGGCAGCAAATAGCCAAAAACGAGAACTATTCCACCGCAAGTTCGTGAGGGAACGCAAAATGCCCTACAGCCCGTACTTCACGACGACGCGGTCGATGCGGCGACACCAGGGCTTGTACAGAGCGGCCAAAAACACGCAGGTCGCGAGGCCGTGTGTGATATCGAACGGCACTGCCGTGGCAAGACGCGCCACGACGCCCGCCCACGTGAGCGGTTGTACAAAACCGATAATGTCGTACGCGTTGATCACCACGCCGTACAGCAGACCCGAAGCAAAGCCGTACGCCATCAGCGCCGGCATGCGCACGGTTCCATCCGCACGGTCGAACGCACCGGCATGCGCCAGCGCACCGCCAACATAGCCAACCAGGCCCCAGGCATACATCTGCCATGGCGTCCACATGCCCTGCCCAAAAAAGAAATTGCTGGTCAGTGCTGCCAACGCGCCGACCATGAAGCCGTTGCGACGCCCGAGCGTCGCCCCGGCGATGATGGCGATGGCGCTCACGGGTTTAAAGTCGGGAATGGGGCCGAACAAGATGCGGCCCGCCGCCGCCAGCGCCGCCAGCACCAGCGTGGGCATAATCTGGCGCAGGCCCGGTCGCGACGCCTCGTAGCCTGCAAAGAACAGCGCAAGCACCAGCGCCACCACGACAAGCATGGCGAGCGCCGCCTGCTCAACGCCCGCCAGCAACGCCGTTGCCATCACCGCAGGCACCGCCAACAACAGCGGAATCTCCAGTTTTGTGAGTAAACGCGAGAAACGACAGTCCGTCATCCCATCACGCCCTATAGAACACGTTGTCGGCAAAGAAGTCGGCCGGGGGCCCCACGCAGGCAATCTCGCCGTCAAACATCATGGCGACGTCGTCGGCTACCTGCTCGGCAAAGTCCAAATCGTGCGTAGCCATGATGACGGTGCCGCCTGCCTGCGCGTGCTTGCGCAAAGCGCAGGCGATGATGCGGCGGCTCTCCAGGTCCAAGCCCTTCGTGGGCTCGTCAAGCAACAGCAGCTCCGGACCAATCAGCAGCAGCTTTGCCAACGCAAGCAGCTGGCGCTGACCGCCCGAAAGATCGTACGGGTGACGCGCCTCCAAGCCGTCCAGTCCCAGTTGCGCTGCACGCTCCCGCGCCAAGTTCTCGTCATATCCGCAGGTCGATGCCCATTCCATCAGCTCGTCGCGCACCGTTTCGGCGACCAGCAATGCCTTGGGGTTCTGTGGCAACAGCGCCGCCGAGGCCGCTTCGCGCACCATGCGGCCGCGCTGCAGCTTGGCGGTCTTCGCCAGCACCGAGAGCATCGTCGACTTACCGCATCCGTTGCCGCCCACGATTGCATGCACCGCGCCAGCCGAAAACGAAGCATCGAGCCCGCGCAGCACCCAGCCGGACGCTCGATCGTAGCGAAACCAGCCTTCCGACAGGGTGGTAGCCGACCCGCCGTGCATTTTTTGGAGTATTCTGCTTCCATCCGTGCGCGAGAAGGCTTCCGAGCCGTTCTCGAGCGACGTTTGCGCCACAAATTCGGACGATTTGTCCAATTCCGAACTTTTTTTCGCGCTCGATACGTCCCCGGGCGGCTCCAGAGAGCCCAAATTGTCCTCACGTCTGCTGAATACTCCTTTATTTGCACATCGGATGGCACCCCACCCCAACATGTCATCGGAAAACAGCGATTCTCGGCGTCCCAAAGAAGCCATATCCGTCACCTCGCGCACGCGACCGTCCTCAATCCGGTACGCACACGTCACGTATTCGAGCATTGGGCGCGGCTGATGCGTCGCCACAACAACCGTGCAGCCCAGCTCGCGATTCACACGAAACAGCGCGTGCAGGAAATTCTTCTCCGCAACCGGATCAAGCTGAGACGTGGGCTCGTCGAGCAGCAGCACGCGCGGGCGCAATGCCAGCACAGCCGCCAGCGACAGCAGCTGTTTGCGTCCGCCCGAAAGCGTATCGGTGTCGCGGTGGAGCCAATCTTCCAGCCCAAAGAAATAGCTGGTCTCAGCTACGCGACGACGCATCTCATCACGCGCTAGCCCCAAGTTTTCCAGGCCAAACGCCATCTCGTGCCACACGGTTTCGCACACGATCTGGTTCTCGGGATCCTGGAACACATAGCCCACGCGCTCCGCCGATGCCCGCACATCCATGTCGGCGACGTTCTCGCCCAGCACGCGCGCATCGCCAGTGCGCTCGCCCGCCGGAGCGATCTCGGGTTTGAGCAGCGACAGCAGCGTCGACTTACCCGATCCGGTACCGCCAACAAGCAGCGCAAACGCACCTTGGGGAACAGACCAGTCGAGCCCCTCGAGCACCGCAGCATCAGCATCGGGGTAGGCAAAGCTCAGGCTCCGCACCTCAATCGCCGGCATATCCGGGCCGCACGCCGCGCCCGACACCGGGCCCCTATCCAACCGAGCCATCAGCCAAACCTCCTCTCATCAATCGCGTGCAATGCGCAAGGCAGCATCATCCAGGCAGCGTACACGACATAGCCCAGCCACGGCGCCGGCACCGAGAGCTGCGGATAAAACGAATACTGCGTCGTCGCGGTCGCCGCCACGGCCACCGCGGCGGCACCAAACAGCGCGAGCCCGACCAGCGCGGCAACGTCGCTGCGCCCCAGTCGATACCGCGCATACGTCGTACGACGTGTCGCGGCACCCCACCCGCGCGAGCGCATCGCGTCCGCGCGCTCCAGCGAATCTTCCATGCCCCAGCCCATCAACACGCTCGACGCCCGCAGGCGCGATCGCACGGGATCGGTGGGCGCGCGGCCCGGCACATCAATCGCATCCTGCACCGCCAGCACCGTACGACCGCGGCGCAAAAACTGCGGGATAAGCCTCATGCACATCGAGATCATGAGCGCAATCACCGGTGCGGCATTGCCCAGCAGCGCGAGCACCTTGTCGTATTCGAGCATCGACGCCGCGGCCTCAAACCACAGCACGCTCGCCACAAACAGTCCGCCCATGCACAGGCCATATACCATGCTCTCCAGATACACCGTGCGCATACCAATACGGAACAGCTCCGTCGAGCCCGAGGCGTTAAACAGCGGATTGACCAGCGCGATAATCAAAATCACCGGTAGCTGCCAGCGAAGCGCCCCCAACGTGCGCGCAGCACCGCGCGTCGCAAGCCCGTACGCCAGCCCGCCCGCAAGCGACAGCGCGATCAGCACCGGTTGCATCGAGAACATGGTGAGCCCCAGCGTCAGCACTATATAGAGTGCCGGCACAGCCGGATGCGACATCGAGAATGCCGCGACGGGCTCGCCGCCAAACTCCTCTCGTATGTTGTCCACGGGCACCCCCGTCCCCTCGCTCAAACGACAGCTCCGCAGCACCGCCAACGCCGCACGCAAGCAGCGCAAACGCCACGCCGGCGGCGCAAGCCTCAACCGCCGCAAACCAATCGTTACGCGCTCATCATATGCCTGCGGTATCATATTGCGCCGTGTATCGTTTCCAAACACACGTCTCTAATAACGTAACAGGAGATCACATGGACGCAACCGCAATTATCCTCGCCGCCGGCGAGGGCACCCGCATGAAGTCGAACCACTGCAAGGTTTCGCACAAGATCCTGGGCAAGCCCATGGTCCAGTGGATCGTCGACGCCACCATCAAGGCCGGCTGCAGCCGCGTCGTGGTCGTCATCGGCAGCCACGCCGACGAGATGCGCGCCCTCATCGATGGCGCCTATGCCAACAGCGCCACCAAGGTCGAGTGCGTCGAGCAGACCGAGCGCCTGGGCACCGGTCACGCCGTAAAGGTCGCGCTCGAGGCCTGCGGCATCACGCAAGGCCCCGTCGTCGTGCTCAACGGTGACCTGCCGCTCATCACCGCCGACACCGTCGCCAAGTTCGCGCAGACCGTCGCCACCGGCGAGCTCGCCTGCACCGTCATGACCATGACCCCGCCCGATCCTTTTGGCTACGGCCGCATCAAGCTGGGCGCCGACGGCCAGATCGAGCGCATCATCGAGCAGAAGGACTGCACGCCCGAGCAGGCCGCCACGCTGCTGGAGTGCAACGCCGGCTGCTACGCCTTTGACGGCGCGCAGCTCGCCGCCCACATTAACGAGATCGGCAACGACAACGCGCAGTCCGAGTACTACCTGCCCGACATGCTCGAAATCCTCAAGGGTCACGGCCAGGCGGTCTCCATCTTCCACTGCGACGACTACCGCGACGGCCTGGGCGTCAACAGCCGCATCCAGCTCGCGCAGCTCACCGCCATCGCGCGCGACCGCATCAACGAGCACTGGATGGCCGAGGGCGTCACCTTCATCGACCCCACGCAGGCTTGGATCGGCCCCGACGCTACCATCGGCCGCGACACCATCGTGTGGCCGCAGACGCATCTGATCGGTCACGTCACCGTGGGCGAAGAGTGCCAGCTCGGCCCCAACAGTCGCCTCACCGACACCACCGTCGGCAGCGGCTGCATCATCGATGAGACCATCGCCATCGAGGCCGTCATCGAGAACGGCGTCGACTGCGGCCCGCGCGCCTACCTGCGCCCGGGCACCCACATGCTCGACGGCTCCAAGGCCGGCACGCACGTGGAGATCAAGAAGTCCACAATCGGCGAGGGTTCCAAGGTGCCCCACCTGTCCTACATCGGCGACACCACCATGGGCTCCGGCGTCAACGTGGGCGCGGGCTCCATCACCTGCAACTACGACGGCGTCCACAAGCACAAGACCGTCATCGGCAAAGATGCCTTCATCGGTTCCGACACCATGATGGTCGCGCCCGCCCAGATTGGCGACGGCGCACTCGTGGCCGCCGGCTCCGTCATCACCGAGCCGGTCCCGGCCGACGCACTCGGTCTGGGCCGCGCCCGTCAGGTAAATATTGAGGGCTGGGCCGCCGATTATCGCCGCCGTCTGCACGAGGACGACGAGGCATAACGTTTTATCAAGCACAAAAGGAGCTGTTCCATGGGGACGGCTCCTTTTTCTATCGTGACCTGCGCGACCGGATGAGTGGTCGGTTCGTGTCCGTTGACGGTAAAGACGTTATCAAGACCCGATTAACCCCGCCGCACGGTTACAATGCAAAAAGGCATCTATATGGCATTCGATATATAAAGGAGAAGGGTAATGCCGATTAATGATCCCGAGAAGTCGGAGAATATGCGCAAGTCCATCCGCGTGTATTCCGGTTCCTCCAACCGTCCCCTCGCTCAGAAGATCGCTGAGTACCTTGGGGTCGAGCTTTCGGGCCTTACGCTAAAGCAGTTCGCCAACGGTGAGATTTACGCCCGCTACGACGAGACCGTCCGCGGCGCCGACGTCTTCCTGATTCAGTCCGTGGCCGGCGGCAACGTCAACGACATGCTCATGGAGCTGCTCATCGCCACCGACGCTGCCAAGCGCGCATCCGCCCGCTCCATCACCGCCGTCATCACCCACTACGGCTATGCCCGCCAGGACCGCAAGGCCGGCCCGCGCGAGCCCATCACCGCCCGCCTCGTCGCCAACCTGCTCGAGCGCGCCGGCGTCGACCGCATCATCACCCTCGACCTGCACCAGGGTCAGATCCAGGGCTTCTTTGATATCCCGGTCAACCACCTGTCCGCACTGCCGCTGTTTGGCCAGTACTACAACGCCATGAACTTCGACACCGACAACCTGGTTGTCGTCTCCCCCGACGTGGGCCGCGCCAAGGCCGCCAAGAAGCTGTCCGACATGCTCGGCTGCGACCTGGCCATCGCCCACAAGGGCCGTCCGCGCCACAACGCCGCCGAGGTCATGGGCATCATCGGTGACATCAAGGGCAAGACCTGCATCATCAACGACGACATGATCGACACCGCTGGCACCCTGTGCGCCAACGTCAAGGAGCTCAAGGCTATGGGCGCTGGCGACATCTACGTCTGCGCCACCCACGGCATCTTCTCCGGTCCGGCCATCGAGCGCCTGAACGACGCCCCGATCGTCGAGTGCGTCGTCACCGACGCCATTCCCGTCGAGGTCGGCGGCAAGATCAAGACCATCTCGGTCGCCGAGGAGTTCGCTCAGGCCATCTCCGCCGTTTACCACGAGGAGCCCGTCTCCACGCTCGTCGGCGGCGACTTCGCGCTGTAGTCGCATCGTCCTTGCAACCCGGCGCATCGCCGCCGGAACAGAAGAAACCCCCGCGCTCCCCCTTGCTTCGCAAAGGTCGCGCGGGGGTTTCTTCTGTTCCGGCGGCTCGCTCTGCCGCGGCCGTGCTTTTGTCTGGTGGGATTTCGCTGAAGCAAAGCCTCGCCTTCGGCGGGCGTGGTAGCCTTTGTCGTTGATTGAACTATTTACGTAACGGAGGACAAATATGGCAGCTGCACAGCCGCTTAAGATTCGCATGGTTGCCGGACTTGGCAACCCGGGCGAGGAATATGCCGAGACCCGCCACAACGCCGGCTTTAAGGCAATCGACGAGCTGGCCCGTCAGGCCGGCGTCACGTACTGGAAAAACCAGGCAGGCGCCGAGGTCGCGCTCATCAACATCAATGACCCCGAGGAAGAGGGCGGCAAGCGCCAGATTGTGCTGGTCAAGCCGCAGTCGTACATGAATACCTCGGGCGGTCCCATCTCCAAGCTCTGCCGCGAGTACAAGATCAAGGCCGAGGAACTGCTCGTAATCCACGACGAGCTCGATATTCCCGCCGGCGACGTGCGTGTTAAGGTGGGCGGCGGCCATGCTGGCCACAACGGCCTGCGCTCCATCATCGACAAGATGGGCAGCCGCGACTTCAGCCGCATCCGCACCGGCATCGGCAACCCTCCCGGCAAGATGGCCGTCGCCGACTACGTGCTTAAGCAGCTGCGTGCCCGCGAGGCCGAGGATTTCCAGGACACCTGCGCCCGCGCGGCCGACGCCGCCGGCCTGGCGATCGTGCACGGCGTGGTCTATGCCCGCGACCATGTCAACGGCGCCGCCTCCGCCAACGGCAAGCACTAAAACCTATCGTTTAGGGACAGGTTTATTTTGGCAGGTTTTACCTGCGGAAACGCCCCAGTTGCGGCATCGCAATCAACCGCGTGCCACCATACGCACATAGCACCCCAAAGGGGGCCGGCCTCATCACAACCCGAGGCCGGCCCCCTTTGCCGTTTTACCCGATAAGACTGACCAAAATAAACCTGCCCCTGTTTGGTAGGCCGAAGTAGATAAACCCTGCTCCCAACCGCCGAAGACACACGTAAGCGACATGTTCATGAGGGTATAATTTGCACCGTATGTCTGCACAACGCCTGTGCACGTACGGTTTTATTCGGGCTACCGTCCATTTCCGTGGAGGCACGGTTCGGCGGCCCTAACAAGAGAGGGGTTCTATGTATAAGATCCTGGAGAAGACGCAGTTCTCGGAGAAGGTGTTCAAGTTCCGCATCGAGGCGCCCGCAATCGCCAAGCATGCGCACGCTGGACAGTTCCTCATGGTTCGCGCCAACGAGACGGGCGAGCGCGTCCCGTTTACCCTGGCCGGCTGGAACGGTGACGAGGGCTGGGTCGAGTTCATCTTCATGGTGATCGGCAAGACCACCGAGATGCTGTCCACCTACGAGGCCGGCGAGTCGCTGCGCGACGTCGTGGGCCCGCTGGGCGTTCCCACCGAGATGGCTGAGGGCCCCTGCGCCGTCATTGGCGGCGGCGTCGGCCTGGCAATTGCCTTCCCGGTCGCCAAGCACCTGGTCGAGACCGGTCATGAGGTGCACGCCATCATGGGCGCCCGCACCAAGGACCTCCTGCTCATGGAGGACCAGTTCCGCGAGCTCCTCGACGAGGACCACATCCATATCACCACTGATGACGGTTCTTACGGCGAGCAGGGCGTTGTCACCGCTCCGCTGGAGCGCCTGCTGCAGGACAAGGCCGTGAGCCAGGTCTTCTGCGTCGGCCCCGTTCCGATGATGAAGTTCTCGACCCTCACCGCCCAGAAGTACGACACCCCCATCACCGCGTCCCTCAACCCCATCATGGTTGACGGCACCGGTATGTGCGGCTGCTGCCGCGTCGAGGTGGGCGGCGTGACCAAGTTCGCTTGCGTCGACGGCCCCGACTTTGATGCCACCCTGGTCGACTGGGATGACCTTCGTGCCCGCCAGGCCGCTTACCGTTCCGAAGAGGGCGAGTCCCTCAAGGCCTATGAGGAAAAGAGCTGCGCATGCCACTAGTTAACGGTCGTTTCGTTGCCGATATGAAGTCGCCCCGCACCCCCGATAACGAGGAGCCGGCTGCTGAGCGCGCCTGCGACTTCCGCCCCGTCGACAAGGGCTTCACCGAGGAGATGGCGCTGGCCGAGGCCGAGCGCTGCCTCAACTGCAAGAAGCCGTTCTGTGTTGAGGGCTGCCCCGTCAACATCAACATCCCCCGCTTTATCGAGCAGATCCGCGAGAAGGACTTCGGCGGCGCTCTCGATACCATCCGCGAGGACTCCATGCTTCCCGCCATCTGCGGCCGCGTCTGCCCGCAGGAGAACCAGTGCGAGGGCAAGTGCATCCGTGGCAAGAAGTCCGAGCCTGTGGCCATCGGCCAGCTCGAGCGCTTCCTGGGTGACCGCCCCGAGCTCGCTTCCACGCCCAAGATGGCTCCCAAGAACGGCAAGAAGGTCGCCGTCGTCGGCTCTGGCCCGTCCGGCATCACCTGCGCCGGCGAGCTCGCCCGCAACGGCTTTGACGTTACCGTCTTTGAGGCCTTCTTCACCGGTGGCGGCGTGCTGGTCTACGGCATCCCCGAGTTCCGTCTGCCCAAGGCGGTCGTCAAGCGCGAGATTGACGGCCTGGAGGACATGGGCGTCAAGTTTGAGTACAACTCCGTCGTGGGCAACATGGCCACGGCCGAGGAGCTGTTCGAGCAGGGCTTCGACGCCATCTACGTGGCGACCGGCGCTGGCCTGCCCAAGTTCCTCAACGTCCCCGGCGAGAACCTGCCCAACGTCTTCTTCGCGAACGAGTACCTCACCCGCGTGAACCTGATGAAGGCCAACAAGTTCCCCGAGTACGATACCCCCACCAAGCACGGCAAGAACGTCGTCGTCTTTGGTGGCGGCAACGTGGCTATGGACGCCGTCCGTACCGCCAAGCGTCTGGGCGCCGAGCACGCCATCATCGCTTACCGCCGTACCGAGGACGAGATGCCCTGCCGTCGTGCCGAGCTGCACCACGCCAAGGCCGAGGGCGTCGAGGTTCTGCCGCTCGTTTCCCCGCTCGAGTTTGTCGCTGGCGAGGACGGCTCCGTGTGCGCCGTCAAGGTCCAGAAGATGGAGCTCGGCGAGCCCGACGAGTCCGGCCGTCGTCGCCCGGTGCCCATCGAGGGCGCCATCGAGGAGATCCCCTGCGATGTCGCGATCTCGGCTATCGGCACCAACGCCAACCCCTTCGCTGCCAAGATCGGCGGCAAGATGGAGCTCAACAAGTGGGGCTACATCGTCGCCGACGAGGAGACCGGCCAGACCACCGATCCCCGCATCTGGGCTGGCGGCGACATCGTCACCGGTGCCGCTACGGTCATTCTGGCGATGGGCGCCGGCAAGAAGGCCGCTGTCTCCATCACCAAGAGCCTGCTGGGCGAGTAATCACCTACAGCGCTAACCACCAAACGGCAAAGTCCCCGTCGAGCACACGCCCGGCGGGGACTTTTTCTATGCCGGCCGCCCGACCACCACGATAGGGACAGGCACCTTTGTGATGGTTTTGGTCGGTTAGCCTTCGAGCTGGGCCACTTTGTAGCGGTAGGCAGCGGCGATAACGTCTTTGCAGCCCTCGCGGCCCAGCTTGGCGCGGTTGACGACGATGTCTTTACCGCTCGTCATCTTCCACTTTCCGGCACTGTAGCGCTTATAGAACGCCTCGCGCGCCTTCTGCTGCTGCTTGACCAGCTTGGCGCCCTTCTTTTTGTTGAGGCCGCGCTTCTTGCGCACGATCTCGACGCGGTCCTCAAAGGGCGCAGTCACCAGCACGGCGATGTGGTTGGGGTTGTTGCGCAGCAGATAATCGGACAGACGGCCTTCGATAATGCAGCTCTCGGTCTCACCCAGATCCAAAATCACCTGGCTCATCTTTTGGAACAACTTATCCGAGTACGAACGTGCATCGTAGCGGTCGGGCAGAAACGCCATGTTCTCCACGGCCAGACGCTCGTCGTAGGCGGCCATCTTGTCGAGCGACTCGCCCGCGCGCAGCGAAGCACGCACCAGCAGCTCGTTATCGTACAGCGGAATCCCCAGCTCATCGGCGAGGATGCGACCAATCTCGTGGCCCTCGGCGCCAAAGTCGCGCGCGATGGTAATGACCACAGGATTCTTCTTATTCTCCAGATCGCTCATCGCGATTCCTTTCTCTATGTGACAAAGGGACAGTCCCTTTGTCACATTCTACGCTGCCACGATACGACGTTGATACGCTCGGACCAGCAGCGAGATACCAAAGTTGAGCACAAAGTACATCGCAAACACCAAGCCGTAGAGCATAAGAACCTGCGACAGATCGATCGCGTGGGCCATCACGACATTTGCCGTGTACATGAGCTCGGCCACGTTAATGCCCGAAAGAAACGAGCTGTCCTTGATGACGGTCGTGCACTGGCTAAACAGCGCCGGAATGATCGTCTTAAACGTCTGCGGCAGAATGATGTAGCGCATGGTGGCAAAAAAGCCGAAGCCCTGGCTCTGCGCTGCCTCAAACTGGCCGCGCGGAATCGAGTTGAGGCCGCCGCGCACAATCTCGGCCATAACAGCGCTGGTAAACAGCGTAAAGGCGATGGTCGAAATCACAATGTCCAAACCCTGCACCGTAAAGTAGATAAACAGGATCCACAGCAGGTTCGGCGTGCAACGGAACAGCTCGATATAGGCGCTCACCAAAATACGGAACGGGCGGGGCGCGTAGCTTTTAACGAGCGCCAGCACCGTGCCAAAGATGAGCGAGAAAAAGATCGACAGCGCCGAGATCTCAATCGTCTTAACAAAGCCGCCCCAAATGTAGAGCAGGTTGGTCGCGTTGAAGATTTCCATGCGCTAGGCCTCCTCTACGTTGTCGAGCCCCAGCTCGGCCAGGCTCACGCCGCGCGGACGCTCCTTGGAGCGGCGCTCGAGCCACTGCACCAGCATGGCGAGCGGAAAGCAGATAATAAAGTACATAAGGCAGCAGACGATGTATCCCTGCAGGTAACCGTACAGACTCACAAAGTTGTCGGAACGGTACATAAGGTCGCCGCCGGCCACAAGTGCCAGCACCGACGTGTTCTTGACCAGGTTGAGCGCCTGGTTACACAGCGGCGGCAGAATGATCTTGAATGTCTGGGGCAGCACGATGTACCAATACGCCTGCGCACGGGTGAAGCCCTGGCTCTGGGCCGCTTCCATCTGACCGCGCGGAACCGCCTCGATACCAGTGCGGATGACCTCCGAAATGTAGGCCGCGTGATACAGGCCCACACCCAAGAAGCCCAGCACGAACGGCGCGATGCGCACCGGCTGGTCGGCACCGGTTATGGCCTGCAAAAACTGCGGACCGGCCATGTACATAAAGAGCACCTGCACGGGCAACGGGGTGTTCTGGTAAAACTCCACGTACACGCGGCTTATGGCGCGCAGCACGCGCGAGCGAGTGGTAGAGAACACGCCCAGCAGCGTGCCCAGCACCAGCGACAGCAGCAGGCCGGCAACGACCACCTGCAGCGTCACGCCAAAG
This sequence comes from Collinsella sp. CLA-SR-H006, assembly GCF_040097075.1. Classification (NCBI taxonomy): domain Bacteria; kingdom Bacillati; phylum Actinomycetota; class Coriobacteriia; order Coriobacteriales; family Coriobacteriaceae; genus Collinsella; species Collinsella sp. CLA-SR-H006. Next base: position 39,576 of record NZ_JBBNPD010000007.1, read on the forward strand.
CCCTCCCAGAAGGGCCCCATGTTTTGGAATGTCGTCGACCAACGGTCGGCGTCAAATAATCCTTCGAGCATTTGATTCCTTCCTTGGACGATGCGCCTATACAAGACCCCAGGTCTTGACCTCTTGGTCGAGCCAGCCGTCGGCCAGGCGATCGCAAATCACCTGATCGACCACGGCCGAAAGGTCGCAGCCCTTCTTGGTCGCCACGCCGTAGCCCTGCTCGCCAAACTTGACCTCGGGCTGCAGCAGCTCAACGGTCTCGTTCATGTAACCGGCCAGCGTGGAGCGGTCCATGGCAAAGACATCGATATTGCCGGCGTCGAGCGAACTCTTGATGATGGGGTAGCCGCTAAAGGCCCTAAACTCGGGCTTGCAGCTAAAGCCGTTGTCCTTGATCATCTGCTCGATCAGGCCCTGCGTGGTAGCACCCTGGCTCACGCCGATGACCTTGCCGTCCAGGTCCTCAATCGAGGTAAAGCCCGAACGCTTCTTGACCATGAGTCCCACGTAGTCGGTGCGGTACGGCGTCGAGAAATCCCAGCTCTTCTTGCGCTCGTCGGTGATGGTGTAGGTCGCCGCGACCACGTCAAGCTGGCCGTTATCGATCAGCGGGCCGCGCGTCTTGGGCGTTACATCGGTAAACTCGACAAGCTCCTGGGCGCGGGCCTCCTTGTAACTCACGCCAAAGACGGCAGCAGCGATCTGGTAGCACAAATCAACTTCCATGCCCTCAAAGCGGCCCTTGGCGGTGTCGTAATAGCCATAGCCGGGAACGTCCTTCTTAACGCCGGCATTCAGATGGCCACGCGACTTGATGGCCGCAAGCTTGGACCCCTTGTCGGAGCCCTCGCTGCTGGTGGAGTTGCCGCAACCGGCAAGCGCGGTCCCCGTCAGCGCAAGCATGCCGGCGCCCGCCAGCTGCAAAAAGTGACGGCGCGACACGGCCGCCCTCGTCATATCCGTCATGTCCATCACCGCACCTAGTGCAGAATCTTGGACAGGAACTCGCGGCAGCGCGGGTTCTCGGGGTTATCGAAGAAGTGCTCGGGCGTGCCCTCCTCCAGGATGCGGCCGTCCTCCATAAAGATGACGCGGTCGGCCACCTGGCGCGCAAAGCCCATCTCGTGCGTCACGCAGATCATGGTGATATCCTCCTGCGCGAGCTCAATCATAACGTCCAGGACTTCCTGGACCATCTCGGGGTCGAGCGCCGAGGTCGGTTCGTCAAACAGGATAATAGGCTGCTTGGTGCACAGGGCACGGGCGATGGCGATGCGCTGCTGCTGACCGCCCGAGAGATTCTGCGGATACTCGCCGGCCTTATGCGCCATGCCGACGCGCTTGAGCGCGGCGATGGCGATCTCGGTCGCCTCCTCCTTGCTCTTCTTTTGCAGCTTGATGGGCGCAAGCGTCAGGTTGCCGAGCACCGTCATGTTGGGATACAGGTTGAACTGCTGAAACACCATGGAACTATACTTGCGAGCCATCTCCAGGTGGTTCTTTTTGGTGAGCGGCGTACCGTCGATGATGACCTCGCCCGACGTGGGCTCCTCCAGATAATCGACGCAACGGATGAGCGTCGACTTACCCGAACCGGAAGGCCCGATCATTACGAGCTTCTCGCCGCGCTTGACGGTGAGATTGATATCTTTGAGCACATGCAGGTCGCCAAAGTACTTGTTGAGATGCTTGATCTCGATCATGTCTGCCATGAATGTCCCTTCCCTGCGTTTACACGAGTTGAACTATTGTACGGAAAGAACCACGTTTCCGCAGCCCACACTACATCCCCGTAAAGAACCCGCAACCTTCCACCCACTCATTGGGGACAGACTTAAATGAGTATCTGCTCATTGGGCACTCATTTAAGTCTGTCCCCAATGAGTGCCCAGCCCAGCAAAAAGGGGCGCGACCGCAATGGTCACGCCCCTCAGCATCGGCTATGTGTCGGCCAACCCTTAAGCCAGCTTTGCTCCGACGATCTTTGCCGCGGCCGGCTTATCGAAGTTGCCGCCGGTGGCCTTGCCCAGTGCACCCATAACCCGGCCCATCTGCTTCTTGGAAGTAGCGCCCAGCTCGGCGATAACCTGCTCGATCAGGGCCTCGAGCTCCTCGCCCGAAACCTGCGCGGGCAGCAGGCTCTCCAGAATCTTGACCTGCTCGGTCAGGTTGTCGGTACGCTCCTGGTCGGTACCGGCCTTGATGGACATCTCCAGCGTCTCGCTCGTCTGCTTGATCAGACGCTTGATCATGCTGTTGACGTCTTCCTCGGTCACATCGCGGCGCTCGTTGACCTCGATATTCTTCACCTCGGCCTTAACCTGGCGAATGATGGACAGGCGAACCTTGTCCTTGGCCTTCATGGCCGCGATCATTTCCTTCTGCAGCTCTTCGTTGGTCATCTGCAAATCCTCTCTAATAGGGTGGGCGGCACTCGCGCGAGCACCGCCCCATGATTACTCAGTCGTCGACGAATCGTCGGTCGAACTCTTGGTGACGCCCTTCAGGCTGACGTTATACGGGACGTCCTTGGGCATGGGGTTGACGGTGATGTCGGCATCCTTCTTGTACTGCTCCAGCCACTCGCTGTACGCGGTGCTGGCCGCCTGCGTCTTCACCACGTTGGAAACGTACTTCTTGATGGCCTTGGGCACCTGGTTGATGTCATCAACCTGATTATCGACATGGAAGTAGTCGGTGCACTTGATGACGTGGTAGCCATAGGTCGACTCGACGACTTCGCTCACGTCGCCCTTATTGAGCCCCTCGAGCGCCGTCTGGTAGCTGTCGACAAAGGTGGTGAGCTTATCCCAGCCCACATCGCCCTTCTTCTCCTTGGAACCTGTGTCCTCGGAGTACTGCTCAACGGCGTCCTCAAAGCTCAGCTCACCGGAGTTGATCTTGTCCAGGCACTCCTGCGCCTTGGCCTTGGCGGCGGCCTTGTCCTCGTCGGAGGCGTCGGAATCAACCTTGATCAGGATGTTCGACGAGCGGCGGGCGTCGTTGTAGCTGGACAGGTTTTCGTTGATGTAATCGACAATCTCGCTGTCCTTGGGCTTGCTCGTGGGCGCGACGGCATCCTTGAGTTTCTGCTGCGCCAGACTCTCCTTGAGCGAGTCCTTGTAGGTGTCCTCGGTATAGCCGTAGGTCTTGAGGGTCTTCTTAAAGGCCTTGGCACCGCCCGCGCTCTTGCACGCGTCCTTCCAAGCCTTCTCGACCTCCTCATCCGACACCGTCACGCCGTTCTCCTTCTGTGCCTGTTGAAGCAGAATCTGCTGCGTGTAGGAGTCGATGAGTTGCTTGCGGTACTTCTTGGGCGTGAGGTCGTTGTCAACCAGATACTGCGCCCAATCCTCGTCCTTGGTGTAGCCGTAGGACGTGCGCATGCTCATGATCTGCTTGGTCACAGTGTCCTCGGTGAGGTTGGTGCCGTTGATAGTAGCAGCAACACCGCCGGTCAGCTTGTAGCCCGAGGTATCCTCGGCCTGCGACATAAGGCCGGAGCACGCCATGGCCGAGACGGAAAGCAGCATTGCCAGCACGCCAATAACCACCAGGACAATCTTGACGGTCTTAGACACGTACGTCTTGCGCTGCTTCTTGCGAGAACTGGAGGCGGCGCGAGCCTGCTGCTCGGGCGTCGGCTCGGGCGCGGGGTTCTTTTTCTTATTTGCCATAGTTGGCCTTTCGCATAACGAATCGAACAAACGCCATTGTGTCACAACGCAGCCCCCGCGGCACGCTTGGTGCATTGGGGACAGGTTAATCTGCACCATTTTGGTGCAAAGGGGACAGCTCTGGCAGCCGGCAGTTAGGGACAGTCCCCAAGTGCCGATTCAGCCCCACCTTAGAAGTAGCGGCGGATGGCGTCGACCATGCCCTGGGGCGTGGTCTGGCCGAGCACGTCGGCTGCGGCATCGGCGCCCATAAAGATGTTCATGAGTGCCTGCAGGGCCTCGACCTGGCCGCCCGGCTCGGCAATACCCAAATTGATGACGATCTGCGCCGGCACCGGAGCGCCCATGCCAGCCATAGCGTTAAATGTCACGGGCGCGGCGGGCTTCACCACCGCGATATAGGGCTTGGCCACAAACCCCAGATCGGTATGCGGAATGGCAATGTTTGCCGCCGGCATGGCAAGACCCGTGGGATAGGCATCCTCGCGCGTGCGAACGGCGTCGAGCCAACCGGACGCAATGTAGCCACGTGGTGCAAGCTCGCCCTCGAGCCGCGCAAGCACCTCATCCGGCGTTGAGCACTCCCAATCAAAAAACACCAACTCAGGCGTAAACAGCGCTTCGTTATCCGCCATGCGCTCACCTCTCTCATCTAGTCACCTGCGACGTTCTTGAATGACTAGTCGTTAAAGACCGTCCCCGATGACTACCCAAAACAAAAGGTGGCCACGCGCGCCTTGGCACCAATGACCACCCTGACTACTCGGCTAAATTGTACTGTGCGCCGCTAGCCGCGAGGCGCGTCAATTGCGACCTTGCCGCTCTCCAGCACGTGGACGCGGCCGTCGGCGAGCATCTGCACGACCTCGGGATACAGCACGTGCTCAATCGCGTGGATGTGCTCCTCGAGCGTGTCGACATCCCAGCCCTCCTCAACAGCCAGCGCACGCTGGGCGATGATGGGACCGTTGTCGTAGATCTCGTTGGCAAAATGCACGGTCACGCCAGTTACCTTGACGCCGCGCGCAAAGGCATCGTCAATCGCATGCGCACCGGTAAAGCTCGGCAGCAGCGCCGGATGCAAGTTGACCACGCGGTTGGGAAACGCCGCCAGCAGCGGCGTGTGCACCATGCGCATGTAGCCGGCCATGACCACATACTCGCAGCCGCGCTCGAGAAGCTCGTGCGCGATGATCTCGTCAGCGGCGATGGGGTCGGCGTAGACATCCTTGGACAGCGTGAGCGTCTGGATGCCCGCGCGCTCAGCGCGCTGCAAACCCTTAGCCGAAGGACGGCTCGACACCACAAGCTCAATCGAAGCGTTGAGCTTGCCGACGGCGATCAGATCGATCAGCGCCTGCAGGTTGGTACCCGAACCGCTGATGAGCACACCGATCTTGAGCGGCTCGGCCGTATCGGTGCCGGTCGGACGGGTATAGGGCACAAAATCCAGGCCCTCGGCAGCAGTCATCTGCTCGTTAGCGCTCATCGGAGTACACGACCTTACCGGAACCCTCGACGCACTCGCCCACGCGGAACGGCTTCTCGCCCAGCGCGACCAGAGCCTCGGTCACCGCGGCCTCGTCCTCGGGGGCGACGATCAGGCACAGGCCAACGCCCATGTTGAAGGTCTTGCATGCCTCATTGGGCGCGAGCTCGGCCTGGCGCGACACATAGGTGATGACGGGCGGAACGTCCCAGCCCATCTCGGCACCGTTGCGGGTGACCACGGCGTCGACGTCGTCGGCGAGCGCGCGGTTGAGGTTCTCGGTAATACCGCCGCCAGTGATGTGGGCGATGGCGTGCACGTTGGCGCCGCCGCGCAGCAGCTCTAGAATCGGCTTGACGTAGATGCGCGTGGGGGCCAACAGGGCGTCTGCCAGCGATGCGCCGCCGAGTTCCTCGAGCGGACGGCTCAGTTCCTCGGCCTTAGCGGCGGCCTCGGGCGTGCCCGGCTTAATGCCGTCGACGCCGATGACCTTACGCACGAGCGAGTAGCCGTTGGAGTGCACGCCGGTGGAAGGCAGGCCCAGAATTACGTCGCCGGGGCGGACGTTCGCGGGGTCGAGCATCTTGGGACGATCGACGACGCCCACGGTAAAGCCGGCGAGGTCGTAGTCGGCCGGAGCCATGACGCCCGGGTGCTCGGCCATCTCGCCGCCCACGAGCGCGCAGCCCGCGAGCTTGCAGCCGTCGGCCACGCCCTTGATGATCTTTGCCATGTGCTCGGCCTCGATGTGACCGATGGCAACGTAGTCCAGGAAGAACAGCGGCTCGGCGCCCGAAGCCAAAATGTCATTGACGCACATGGCGACCAGGTCCTGGCCCACCGTCTCGTGACGGTCCATGATCTGGGCGAGCACGAGCTTGGTGCCCACGCCGTCGGTGCCGCTGATCAGGATCGGATCTTCCATATCCTTAAGCGCGGCGGCCGAGAACAGGCCACCAAAGCCACCGATGCCGCCGATAACCTCGGGGCGGTTGGTGTCCTTAACCATTTGCTTAATAGCGTCGACGGCGCGGCCGCCCTCGGCGGTATCGACGCCGGCATCCTCATACGTCACATGCTTGCTGTCGCTCATCTGAGCCTTCCTCTCCCACTACCGTCCGCCGCGCGGGCGCCAAACGGTGCTCATAGTTGCGTTCATTTCGGCGCGCGCCATAACAGCACGCGCCGTCATATCAACAAAACAGCAGGTAAAACCTACCAAAATGAACCTGTCCCTACATGGCAGGTTTTAGGCCTCGCCGTGCTTCTCTTCCCAGCTGCGGTCGTCGTATTTCTCGACCACGGCGTCGTCGTCAAAGTGCAGCGGCTTATCCAGGTTGCGGGGCTTAAAGCCCTCCATAAACTTGTCGCGGCCAAAGCTCTCGGGAATCGCCACGGGGTAGCGGCCGGTAAAGCACGCATCGCAGTAACCGCCCTTGGGCATGACCTTCAGCAGGCCCTCGACCGAAAGGAAGGCCAGCGAATCGGCGCCGATATACTCGCAAATCTCGTCGACCGTCTTGTTGGCGCTGATAAGCTGCGACTGTACGTCGGTATCGATACCGTAGAAGCACGGCCAGATGACCTCGGGCGAGTTGATGCGGATATGAATCTCCTTGGCGCCAGCGTTGCGCAGCATCTTGACGAGCTGCACCATGGTGGTGCCACGCACGATGGAGTCGTCGATGACGACCAGGCGCTTGCCCTCGATGTTGTCGCGCAGCGGGTTGAGCTTCATGCGCACGCCCATGGCGCGCAACTCCTGCGTAGGCTCGATAAACGTACGGCCCACGTAGCGGTTCTTGATGAGGCCCTCGCCAAAGGGAATGCCGCTCTCGTGCGAATAGCCCTCCGCGGGCGGCAGGCCGGAGTCGGGCACGCCGATGACCAGGTCGGCCTCGACGGGCTCCTCATGTGCCAGCTGACGACCCATGTCGTAACGGCAGGCATAGACGCTCTTGCCGTTCATGATAGAGTCGGGGCGGGCAAAGTAGACCTGCTCAAAGATGCAGTTGGCGGGCTCTTCAGCTGCAGGCACGCCCTGCTCGGATACCAGACCCTCGGCGCTGATGCGCAAGATCTCGCCGGGACGGACGTCGCGAACGTACTCGGCACCCACAATGTCAAGTGCGCAGGTCTCGGAAGCAACGACCCAGCCGCCGGCGCGCGTGACATGGACGGCGGAGTCGACCGTCGCGGCGCCGTCTTGCGAGGGCAGCTGCGAAACGGATGCGGCATCGGCTTGGTCCAGACCCTCGTCCACCAGCTTGCCCAGCACGAGCGGGCGAATGCCGTGCGGATCGCGGAAGGCGTAGAGCGCCTGCTCGTTGATGAGCGTCATGGCGTAGCCGCCGCGCACAAGCTCCATGGTCTTGCGAATGCCCTCGCGCAGGTGGCCCGTACGCTGGGTAAAGTAGCCGATAAGCTTGGTCGCGACCTCGGAATCCGAATTGGAGAGGAACGGCACGCCCAGCTCGATTAGCTGGCGGCGCAGCTCGTCGGTGTTGACCAGAGTGCCGTTGTGAGCAAGCGCGATAATGACGCTGTTGATGGTAGAAAGATGCGGCTGCGAGGCTTCCCAGCTCTTGGCACCGGCAGTGCCATAGCGCACGTGGCCCACGGCCAGCTGACCGGAGAGCGTCGACAGGTCGGCGTTGGAGAACACGCGATCGAGCAGTCCCAGGTCTTTGCGAACCATAACCGTGCCGCCGTCGCCCACGGCGATTCCCGCCGATTCCTGGCCGCGATGCTGCAGCGCGCGCAGACCAAAGTACGTCAGTCGAGCCACATCGCGATCGGGCGCCCACACACCAAAAATGCCGCATTCCTCATGCAGCTGGTCAGAGTCCGGATCATACGTCGACATGGCGTTCACCTGTCCCGCGGCACGCTCGGCCGCGCGGATGGTTTCTTGAGACATGGCATCCCCTCAGAGCCTCGTATTTTGGCGTTACCCGCCTTATTATACGCACGGCGCGACGCGCTCCCCCGCGCATGAGCAGCGCTTTTTAAAAGCCCACCGAGCTTATTATCCGTTTTGCGACCAAACATTTTATTGGGTAGTCCACTCTCAGGGGCAACGGCCTCGAAGACTTCCCGTGCGCCGTGTCTCGCCCGCGCTAGGGGCTACATTGTTGCAATTGGGACGTTCGTCCTGTCTTTTAGCTGGTCGTCGGCGTATCCTTGTAGGCTACTACAAGACGAGAAAGGTAGCGTATGGATCGAAATCAACTCGACCCCAGTGTCCCCAGCACCACGGAGGCCAAGAAGATCCCCCTTATCATCAAGGTCTACGCAGTCCTGTGCACCCTATCTGGCGTGGGCACGCTCCCGTCAGTCGCCGTCTTTATGTGGCAGGTCATCACCGCACTCATTAACGGCAACGTCGCCGCTAAGCTCGGTGATAACACCCTGGTCGCGGTTGGCCTTATCGTCGCCGGCATTATGCTCTCGGCGGCAAGCGCGATCATCTTGATCGTCTTTGGCCTGGACCTCATCAAGGACCAGCGGCGCAATGCCGCCCGCCTGTCTTACGTCCTCATCGCATTTACCGTCGTGGAGCTTTTAGTTGACGTGATGCTCCAGGGCATCGGACCCTTCCTGCTGCGCCCCGCCGTCCAGCTTGTCATCCTCATTGCGCTGTCGGCCACCGTCGACCCCACGCTACGCCAGGAGCGCGAACTGCAGCGCCGTCTGCAAGAGATGCTCGACCGCGATGCCGCCGCCGAGGGGATGCTCGGCCGCGACGAAACCGGCGAGGGCTACATCAAGCTCAACTACTTCAACCTGTTCTGGGTATTCTTCGTCTGCAGCGTGTTAGGTCTCATTCTCGAGGAAGTCTGGCATATGGTCGTCGTCGATCCCGGCGTCTATCAGGACCGTGCCGGTATGCTATTTGGCCCCTTTAGCCCCATCTACGGATTTGGCGCGGTGCTCATGACCATGGCGCTCAACCGCTTCTATAAAAAGAATCCTCTGATCATTTTCCTGGTAAGTGCCCTGATCGGCGGCGCTTTCGAGGTGTTTGTAGGCTGGTTTATGCAGACCTCATTTGGCGTGGTGTCGTGGAGCTATTCACACATTAGGCTATTCGGCATGCCCGATCCCATCGCGGTATTGACCGGGGGACGCACATGCACGCCGTTTGCCTGCATGTGGGGCCTGGGTGGCCTCATCTGGATCAAGGTCTTGCTGCCGCGTCTGCTTAAGCTCATCAATATGATTCCATGGAAACGCCGCTACTCTGCTACCGTCATCCTGACCGCCGTCATGTTGATCGACGGCGTCATGACGTTGCAATCGCTCGACTATTGGTATCAGCGCGTCAACGGAACCGTTCGAAATATTCCCGTCGCACAGTTCTATGACAAGCATTTCGATAACGAATATATGGAGAACCGTTTTCAGAGTATGACCATGAGCCCCAAGGACGCCACACGCGTGTAGCAAACGCCAGAGCAAAATAGCTCCAACACATCAAAGCCCGCTGGCAGATCTACATGAACTGCCGGCGGGCTTTCGCTATAGACAGACTCGGATTGCCGACGAGGCCTTACGCCTCGCGCTCGACCTCGCTCACGCACTCGTTCTTGATGGTGCCGACGAGCGACTGCAGCGCATCGACCACATGCGGGCGAATGTCTCCGCCAATGAGCACGAGCATGATGTCGTCGCCCACGGTAAGCTCGCCGCTCGCCAGCCACACGCGCACATAGCCGATACCCGGCATCGTGCGCGTCGCCTCGATAGCGGCCTGCACCTTTTCGGCATCGAAGCCAAACACCATGCCGCCCACCTTGTGGCCTGGCGCCACGCCATCGGTCTCGACTCCGCGCACTTCGGCCTTGGGCGTCGCGCGCACCACGCCGTTGTGTGTCAGGTACATCCCACAATCAGCCGCCGAAACATCGGCCTTGGCTTCGCGCAGCCAAGCATCAACCGAAGGCATCGATTTGCCGTTCTCAAGCATCATTTCTCCTTTTGATTTCCAGGGTAGTCTTTTTGGGACGGGGCCCGGACACTTTATTCCTCGACCAGCGTGAGCACCATGACGGCGCGCGTATTGCTAAATGACAGCGAACGGCAGGTCACAAGCGTTACGACCTTGGTTGCCGAAGCGGCACGATCGATGGCATCGCTCGCCACGGCAGAGGCACCGTCGAGCATCTCGGACAGATAATTCTTCAGTCCGTCATCGCCCTCAAAGTTGGGCGTGCGCGCCTTGGCATACGTGTCCTCGACCACCTTGGTCGCCAGCGGACGCAGCTTATACGTTGCATCGCGCGTGATGTAATACACGTACTCGATGCTATCGAACGTTGCCTGATCAGTGGTGTCCGAAATCACGTTGAACATCGACCCATCGTTCATATGGTGGCCGTAGATCGTGGTCTGCTGATCCACCATGCCCGGCGCGGTGTCGTCGCTATCCAAGAAGATGGCACCGGACGCGTTAGCCGTACCGTCAAACAGCGTGTTGAGGTATTTGGAGTTGTTGTTCGTCTGCACGACGGGATAGTTGATGTTGGTGCCGGGCGCGTAAATCCAACCCACAACCTCGGGATTCGTCTGGGCAAGTGCATCAAAGTCGATAATCGGCACGCCGCTGGCGTCCTTGTCGCTCACATATTGTTTTTCGATCTTTTGATACGACTCGCTCGCCTGCTTGTAGCCAATCTGGGCGTTGATAAAGATGGCGGCAGCGGCAACGATTAGGCCGATGCCAATAATGATGAGCAAGATGGGGATAACGGAGCGGCGCTTTTTGCGCGGCGGCTCGGTGTAATCCGACGGCGCGGCATGCGATGAAGACCGGGGCGGCTTCTTAGCATTGCTATAAGATGAAGGTCGATATGCGGCCGGCGCGTCCTGTCGACGATGCGTCGCCGGTGTCACGGGGCGCGGCGTGCGCGGCTGCTGAGGAGAGGATGTCCGACCCTGCTGTGCCGCACAGGCAGTACCAGGCTTCGACGGATCGGGAATCTGAGAAGCCTTGAATCGTTTTCCCTGATAGTCGGACATGGCTCTCCTTATACTGCGGTGAAACGGCGGAACGCCTAGGCGTCGGCCATCTCCTGCTTCATCTTCTCGATAACCTTGCGGTACTCGGGGTCGCAAGCGCCTAGAATCTGCGTGGCGTAGATGGCGGCGTTCTTGGCGCCGTTGATGGCAACGCAGGCCACGGGCACGCCCGAAGGCATCTGCACCATCGACAGCAGCGAATCCATGCCGCCCAAGTCACTCGTCTTCATAGGCACACCGATAACCGGCAGCGGCGTAAAGGCAGCCACGACACCACCCAGGTGAGCGGCCTTGCCGGCGGCGGCGATAATCACTTTGATACCGCGATCGGCGGCAGTCGAGGCCCACTCGTGGACCTTCGCCGGCGTGCGGTGTGCGCTCGCAATGACAAGCTCATAGGGCACACCAAGCGCCTCGAGCTCGGCGGTGCAGCCTTCCATAACGCCCAGATCGGACTTGGAACCCATGATGATCCCGACAACCGGCTTTTGATCTGCCATAAACAAAGACCTCCCGTTGAGAGCGGTGACGCGGCCAATCCGCGACCCTTAACTACTGAGAGTAGTATAGCTGCTCCCGTCCCTGCGGTCTGCGTGGTGCTTTGCGGGCGGGCCAGGCTTTATCTTCACTCCGGTTGCTTTGCAAAGTCGTTCAGATAAAGCCTGTCCCGCCCGCAAAGCACCCCTCGACCTACCGGGGATTGCTATGACGTACGTTGGCTGATTTGATTTGAAATGGGAGGTTGACGAGACTGACAGGCCCCATACAAAACGTGGGCCCTGCCGTTCGAACGAACGGCGGATCCCACACTCATTTTCTATTCAGCCCTAGTCATCGCGCAAAGCCCCTTCCGCAGCACACGGTGCAGCCAAGTCACCGCAGGCCGGGGCGGGAGGGGCCGAGTTTCCTCCTGAGCGACTCTGCTTGCAGCCGGAGCGAAAGGGGGAAATCTCGGCCCCTCCCACCCCGGCCGACCAGGTCAACTACACCGTGTACTGCGGCAGGTCCTGCAGGGCGATGACGTCCATGCCCATGTCGTTGGCGCTGCCGTGACCCTGCTGGTCCTCGCGCACGGCCTCGATGGCACTCACGTACGTGTTGGCCGCAGACATCGCCGTCACGCAGGTCACGCCACGACGGACGGCCTCGGTGCGCAGTAGATAGCCGTCGCCGCGCGAACCCGGGCCGTACGGCGTGTTGATGATTACCGCGATCTTGCCATCGGCGATGAGGTCGCCGATGTTGGGGCGCTCGCCGTCATGCGGGCCGCTAATCTTCTCCACGACCTCGCACGTCACGTTGCCGCCGCGCAGTACACGCGCCGTACCCTCGGTGGAGCAGATGTCAAAGCCCAGGTAGCGCAGGATACGGGCGACCGAAAGGATGTGACGCTTGTCGCGGTCGCACACGCTAATGAACACCTTGCCGGCACTCGGGTCGGGCAGCTTGTAGTCGATCGCCAGCTGCGTCTTGGCGTATGCCTCGGGATAGCTCTTGGCGATACCCATGACCTCGCCCGTCGACTTCATCTCGGGCCCCAGGATAACGTCGGCACCGGGGAAACGGCCCCAGGGCATAACGGCTTCCTTCATGCAGAACCAGTCCAGCTGACGCTCGTCGCTCGGCAGGCCCAGGCTCGCGATGGAATCGCCCGCCATGATACGCGCCGCGCACTTGGCCAGCGGCACGCCGGTTGCCTTGGAGATGAACGGCACGGTACGGCTGGCACGCGGGTTGGCCTCAATCACATAAACGGTCTCGCCCTTAATGGCGTACTGCACGTTGACCAGGCCGCGGACTCCCAGCGCCATCGCGATGCGGCGCGTGGTCTCGCGAAGCTTCGCCTGCAGGCTCTCGCTAAAGCTGAACGGCGGAATGCAGGTCGCGGAGTCACCGGAATGAATACCGGCCTCCTCGATATGCTCCAGGATGCCGCCGATATAGACTTCCTCGCCGTCGCACAGGGCGTCGACGTCGGACTCGATCGCACCCTCCAGGAAGCGATCGAGGTACACCGGGTAGTCGGGGCTAATGCGCGCGGCCTCGGCCATGTAATCGCGCAGATGCTCGGCATCGTAGGCGATCATCATGCCGCGGCCGCCCAGCACGTAGCTCGGACGCACCAGCAGTGGGTAGCCGATGTGCGCGGCCACGGCCTCGGCCTCCTCAAACGAGGTGGCCTGGCCCGCCGGCGGGTACATGATACCCAGCTTGTCGAGCAGGGCGGCGAAGCGCTCGCGGTCCTCGGCAAAATCGATGGCGTCGGGCTTGGTACCCATGATGTTCACGCCGCTCTCCTCGAGCATGCGTGCCAGCTTAAGCGGGGTCTGGCCGCCGAGCGTCACTACGACGCCGTCGGGACGCTCAACGTCGATAACGTCCATGACGTCCTCGTAGGTGAGCGGCTCAAAGTACAGGCGGTCGGACGTGTCGTAGTCGGTCGAAACGGTCTCGGGATTGCAGTTGACCATGATGGTCTCAAAGCCGCGGGCGGCCAGCGCATAGCTCGCATGCACGCAGCAGTAGTCGAACTCAATACCCTGGCCGATACGGTTGGGACCGGCACCCAGAATCATCGCCTTGGGCTTGCTTGCCGGCGTGGTCTCGTCGGGGGCAACGCACTTCTTGGCGACCGGGCTCGTGCGGTAGATGTTCTCATAGGTCTTGTAGTGGTATTCCGTGGCACTCGAGAACTCGGCGGCGCAGGTGTCGACTGTCTTCATGCTGGGGACCACGCCCAGACCCTTACGGTAAGCGCGAACAAAGCGCTCGTCCGAGCCGGTCAGCGCGGCAATCTCGGCATCGCTCGTGCCATACTGCTTGAGCAGGCGCATCGCGTCGGCGTCAATGTCTTCCACGCGCAGGCCGCGAATGCTCTCCTGGACCTGCACCATATCGCTGATGCGATTGAGGTACCACGGATCGATACCGCAGATGGTGTGGATGCGCGCAACATCCCAGCCACGGCGCAGGGCCTCGACCACAAAGAAGATGCGGTGCTCAGTCGGGGTGCCCACAGCCTGGGCGAGTTCCTCGTCGCTCAGCTTATCGGCGCCCTCCTTGCCACCGGCGCAAATGCCCTGGTGCCCGTCTTCCAGCGAGCGCATGGCCTTGCCAAAGGCCTCCTCAAAGGTGCGACCGATCGCCATGATCTCGCCCACGGCCTTCATGCGCGTGGTGAGCGTGGGGTCGGTGCCCTTGAACTTCTCGAAGGCAAAGCGCGGCACCTTGACAACGCAGTAGTCAATCGTGGGCTCAAAGCAGGCAGGCGTTGCCTTGGTAATGTCGTTGACGATCTCGTCGAGCGTGTAGCCCACAGCCAGGCGCGCGGCGGCCTTAGCGATGGGGAAACCCGTGGCCTTGGAGGCCAGCGCGGACGAACGGCTCACGCGCGGGTTCATCTCGATGACGATCAAGCGACCGGTCTGGGGGTTCACGGCAAACTGCACGTTGGAGCCGCCGGTCTCGACGCCGATCTTCTCCAAGATGGCGAGCGAGGCGACACGCATGCGCTGATACTCAAGGTCGGAGAGGGTCTGCGCCGGCGCCACGGTGATGGAGTCGCCGGTATGCACGCCCATGGGGTCGAGGTTCTCGATGGAGCACACGATGATGCCGTTGCCGGCGTGGTCACGCATGACCTCCATCTCGTACTCTTTCCAACCCTCGATGGACTCCTCGACCAGCACCTCGTGGGCAGGCGAGAGTTCAAGGCCCTGGCTCACGATGGAGACGAGCTCCTCGTGGGTGTGCGCGATGCCGCCGCCGGCGCCACCGAGGGTAAAGCTCGGACGCAGCACGCAGGGATAGCCCACGCGCTCGGCGATGGCCTCGGCGTCGGCCACGCTGTAGGCATAGCCCGAGCGCGCGACCTCCAGACCAATCTCGGCCATGGCCTCGTTAAAGAGCTTGCGGTCCTCGCCGCGCTCGATGGCGGCCAGGTCGCAGCCGATCATCTCGACGCCGTACTTGTCGAGCGTACCGTCTTTCGCCAGCTCGACGGCGGCGTTCAGACCGGTCTGGCCGCCCAGCGTGGGCAGCAGCGCGTCCGGGTGCTCTTTCTTGATTACGCGCTCGATAAACTCGGCGGTGATGGGCTCGACATAGGTGCGGTCGGCCAAGCCCGGGTCGGTCATGATGGTCGCCGGGTTGGAGTTGACCAGGATGACCTCAAAGCCATCCTCCTTGAGCACCTTGCAGGCCTGGGCGCCGGAGTAGTCGAACTCGCAGGCCTGGCCGATGACGATGGGGCCCGAACCAATGACGAGGATACGCTTGATGTCAGTACGTTTCGGCATGTTAGTTCTCCTCGGTCTCAGCGGTCTCGGACTCAGCAAAGTTCCAGCCGGCAAGGCGGTCCTTCGCGGTGTCGATGTCCAGGTAGTTCTCCTCGCCGTCCATGAGTCGCGTAAAGGCGGTAAAGAGATAGTGGGCATCGGTGGGGCCAGGCGAGGCCTCGGGGTGGTACTGGACCGAGAAGCACGGTGCGTCGAGCAGCTGGATGCCCTCGGCGGTGCCGTCGTTGAGGTTCACATGTGTCAGGCGAATGCGACCAAAGCGCTCGTTCATCACGACCGGCGCGATTCCGCGGCGCACCCAGACGCGCAGATCTCCATCGGCCGCATGCTCGGTCTCGCCGCCGGAAAGCTCGGAGACAAGCTTGCCCAAGCTGGGGAACAGCAGGCCAAAGCCATGGTTTTGCGCGGTGATCTCCACACGGCGGCTTACCAGGTTCATAACCGGCTGGTTGCCACCGCGGTGACCGAACTTAAGCTTTTCCATCTGGGCGCCGCAGGCCAGGCTGATCATCTGGTGACCAAGACAAATACCAAAGACCGGCACCTTGCCGATCAGCTGCTGCACCTGCTCGTAGGTCTCCACCACGGCGTCGGGGTCGCCGGGGCCATTGGACAAAAAGACGCCGTCGGGATTCATGTCGAGCACCTGCTGGGCAGGCGTGTCCCACGGCACGACGGTAAGGTCGCAGCCGGCGCGGACCAGCCCCTCCAGAATGCCGCGCTTCACACCGCAGTCGTATGCGACCACTTTGTGACGGGCAGGAGCGGCAACCGCAAGTGCAAAGTCATGCGTGGCAGGCAGGTCGGCGGCCACAAACTCGTGAGGCGCGGGGCAACTTACGGTCTTCACCAGGTTCTCGCCTACCAGCGTGGGCGCTGCGGCCAGACGCTCGGCAAGCTCGTCGACGTCGAAGATCTCGGTCGAGATAATGCCCATCTTGGAACCATTGTCGCGCAGATGGCGCACCAGGGCGCGGGTGTCGACACCCTCGATAGCGACGATGCCGTGAGCGCGCAGGTACTCCGGCACGCTGACGGCCGAGCGCCAGTTAGAAGGCGTGGCGCACATGTCGCGAACGATCATGCCGCGCATAGCCGGAGCGCTCGCAGGGCGCACGGCGTCGCCGGGGAAGGCCGACTGGACGTCGGTCTCGTCGATACCGTAGTTGCCGATCTGCGGATAGGTCATGGTTACGATTTGGCCGGCATAACTCGGGTCGGTCATGACCTCAAAGTAGCCCTCGAGCGAGGTGTTGAAGCAGACTTCGCCGGTCGCGGTGCCCTCGGCGCCGCATGCACGTCCATAAAAAATGGTCCCATCCTCAAGATACAGGATGCAGGGACCGCAGGTGCCCTTGCTGGTTTTGGCCAGCATACGCTGGCAAAGCTCGCTGGGCGCGAAGGTGCGGGCGGCAGCGCCCGCGGTATGGTTGTTCGCCATAATTCTCCTTCCCGGTCTCACAGGACCGGCTTAAAGGTGTGTAGTTAGGCCTCGCGGTATTGTAACCGCAAGCATGCCTCATGGCGTTAATTTCATCGAAATGTTTACGAAATGATAATTATGACTTTCTATGCATAATGATTTTTGAATCCCCGCCCCAGAAAAATCATCCCGCGGGGCTTGTGGCTCACGCGGGATGACGGCGTCTTACTTTTTCTTGTCCTGTTCCAGCAGATCGGACGGTAAGCGATCGGGCTTGCCGCCGCGGAAAATCTCGCGGCCATGCAGACGATGCTCCAGGTCACGTTCGGTCTTTTCCTCGTCAATCTTGGTCCGGCTCACCACCGGGTCCTCAATCAACGACGACACCGAGTTCACCTGTTTTTGAATGCGCTCGGCGATGGTGTCATCCATACTCACGATGCGCATCTTCCAGTCGATATTCGTGGCGTTGGATGAGCTCTTGGTCCACACGAACGTCAGGATGGCGCTCTGGTGGCCGTGGGCGGGAAACATGCCAAAGAAGGAATCGTGCTGAATGTTGCTATCCTCGTCGATATAGGCGTGAACGTTATACACCACGCGGTCGATCTTATCGTTGAGCAGCGCGTTGGTCGCAAGCGCCGCGGCCTGGATCTGACCATTGGACAGCAGCTCGAGCTCGTTGGCAGACGATGTGTCCAACACCGTCACCTCGACCGTGCCCGTACGCTCATCGGCTTCATCGACGGTAAAGTCGAGTGGGAACTGCGTAAAGCCGTTGCCCCACTCAAGGCCGCCCTTCAGCGCCGTCGAAACGGTATCGACCGAAACGCTCTCTGACAGGTTGGCGGTGTTCAGACGACGCATCACGCCGTAGCCGACCTGCATGCCCACGATCAACACCAAAATACCGATGACCACGGCCATCGCGGTCTTCGTAATGGTATGGCTCACCTGCGAGCCCGAAGGATCGTCCTCGGACAGCGGGTCGATATGTTTTGCCTGGCTCGCGCGGTCCTCGCTGCGCAGCTGCGCTAGTGCCGCTTTGTCACCGCGCTTGGCCGCAGCCTCCTTCTCACGCATGCGCTCGGTTCGCTTTTTAGCAAGCGTGGGATCCAAGACACCGGATGAATCGATTTCGGAGAATAACTCCGTCACTTCTTCCGGAGTCAAAGGGTTCTTGTCAGCCATAAACTTCCTGTCATATCAATCAGTCGAGCTCGTGCGCACGCGCACCTTCGAACTGCATTCGATAGTAACGGGCATAGGTGCCGCCACGGGCGAGAAGCTCCTCGTGCGTGCCACGCTCCACAACGCGACCATGCTCAACGGTCGCAATCTCATCGGCATGCTTAATGGTCGAAAGACGGTGGGCGATGATAATCGTGGTGCGGCCGCGCGCCAGTTCTTCGAGTGACTCCTGCACCGCCTCCTCGCTCTCGTTATCCAAAGCACTCGTCGCCTCGTCCAAAATCAGGATCTTGGGGTTCTTGAGAAACACACGCGCGATGGCAACGCGCTGCTTCTGTCCGCCCGAAAGACGGCTGCCGCGCTCGCCCACGACCGTGTCATAGCCCTGTGGAAGCGACTCGATAAAGGTATCGATGTTGGCGCGACGGGCGGCCTCGGCGATCTCTCCTGCCGTAGCACCCGGCTTGCCGTAGGCGATGTTCTCGCCGATCGTACCGTCAAATAGATAGACATCCTGCTGCACCAGGCCGATGGCGCGGCGCAGGCTCTGCTGCGTCACATCGCGCACGTCCTGACCGTCGATGCTAATGGATCCGGCAGCCACGTCATAAAAGCGCGGCAGCAGCGAACAGGTCGTGGACTTGCCACCGCCCGAAGGGCCAACCAAAGCGATGGTCTGCCCGGGCTTGATAGACAGATCCATATGGTCGATAACGGGACGCTCGTCGGCATCGCCCTCGCCCAGCTCAACATCCTCGTAGTTAAAGCACACGTCGTGATACTCCACGGCGCCGGCAGTCACCTGCAGATCCGTAGCGCCCGGCTTGTCCTGGATATCCGGCGCGGTCGAGAGCACCTCGTCCATACGCTTAAAGCCGGCGATAGCCTTCTGATACGTTTCGGCCGAATTGACGAGTGTCTCGAGCGGCGTGCAGAACAGCGAAATGTAGAGCGCAAAGGTCGCCATATCGACCGCCTGCAGCTGTCCCTGGGCGACCAGCCAGCCGCCCAGCAGCACCACGATCACGTACAGCACGCCCGAGAGCAGGCCATACGTCGCGGTATAGACGCCCATGGCGTGATACATGTTTTCCTTGGACGAAAGATAGCGATTGTTGGAGGCGCGAAACTTGAAGCGTTCGGTCTCCTCATTGGCAAAGCTCTTGACCACGCGCATGCCCGCCAGCGAATCCTGCAGCTGAGCATTGATGCCGCTGATCTTTTTGCGGTTGTCGCTAAAGACCTCGCGCATGCGCATGTTCTGCCAAAACATGATGACCGCAAACGCCGCCGTCACCACGGCCATGGCGAGCGCCAGCACCGGGGCGATGGTAAAGAGGATCACAAACGAGCCGATAATCTCGATGCCGCAGATGATGATCCACTCGGGCACGTGGTGCGCCGCCTCGCAGATATCGAACAGGTCGTTGACCACACGGCTCATCATGTCGCCCGAGCTGTTGCGATCAAAGTACGCAAAGCTAAAGCGCTCATACTGGTCGAACAGGTCCTCGCGCATCTTGGACTCCATGCGCGCGCCCATCACGTGACCCCAATAGCTCACAAAATAGCGGCAGGCGCAGCGGACGACATACATCAGCACCAAGCCCACCGCGATCATGCCGAGCGCCTGCATAATGGCAGCCTGACCCTGAGTAAATAGCCCACCGGTCAAATTGCGCAGAATAATAGGAAACGCAAGGTCAATGGCAGCAAGCACCAGAGCACAAACAGTATCAGCAACAAAAAGCCCCATCTGGGGCTTGTAATACGAAAGAAACCTCTTAAACATGCAGTCCTCGGAGATAAAACAATAACGTAAGACCCTGGAGCAAATAATCAGTAGTGTTTGCCCCAGGGTCGCCCTCGCTTTTAAAGCTCAGTTCCGCCCAGCCTGTGTGCGATGCTGTCACAGGCCAAGGCGCCTACGACGGTCTTGGCGTCTTCGATCTTGCCGTCGAGCACGGCGTCGATCAGCTCGTGCAGCGGCACCAGGTCCACGTTGACAAACTCATCATCATCGGGGTTGGGCGCATCAAACTCGAGCTTGGTAGCCAAGTAGATGTGGATGATCTCATCGCAAAAACCGCAGGACGTGACAATCGACGTCAAAAAGCGAATACGGCCAGCCCTAAAGCCCGTCTCCTCATGCAGTTCGCGCTTGGCGCAATCGAGCGGGTCCTCGCCTGGATCGAGCTTGCCGGCGGGAATCTCGACCGTCACGCGGTCGATGGCGGTGCGGTACTGACGCACCAGTACGATCTTGCCGCTCTCGGTCAGCGCCACAACGGCCGCCGCACCCGGATGGCGAACGATATCGCGGGCGCTGCGGTGACCGTTGGGCAGCTCAATCTCAAGACGGTGGACGTCGAGGATCTTGCCCTTCCAGGCGCACTCCTCCGAAAGAATCTTCTCGTGCAGATCGGCATCGTGCGGGTCGTCGTCGCCCAGCACCAGCGCCGGCTCGTCAGCGACCTCGCCAC
Source organism: Collinsella sp. CLA-SR-H006 (assembly GCF_040097075.1). NCBI lineage: Bacteria > Bacillati > Actinomycetota > Coriobacteriia > Coriobacteriales > Coriobacteriaceae > Collinsella > Collinsella sp. CLA-SR-H006. The sequence goes on from NZ_JBBNPD010000007.1 coordinate 60,158, forward strand.
CAGGCTCGCCCTCGGCGTGCCCATACATGCGGCTGTCCTCTTCGACGATCTGCGCGTCCACGAGCTCTTCGTTCTTCTCGTCCATCCGTCTCATTCCTCTCGGATTTTAGGCATCCCAGGCGTCGCGACCGCGCAGCGCGCGCAGGCCGATGTCGTGACGCAGGGTCTTGCCCTCAAAATCAATCTTCTCGCAGGCCTCGTAGGCAAGGTTGCGAGCGTTCTCAAACGTATCGCCCAGCGCGGTCACGGCAAGCACACGGCCACCATTGGTCACGAGCTGGCCGTCCACCACGGCAGTGCCTGCGTGGTACACGGTCACGTTCTCCATGGCCTCGGCATCGGCGATACCGGTGATGACCTTGCCCTTCTCGTAGCTGCCGGGATAGCCCGCGCTCGTCAGGACAACGGCCACGGCCCACTCGTCGCGCCAGTCGAGTTCAATCTGATCGAGCTCGCAGTTGGCGCAGGCGAGCATGACCTCGACCAGGTCGTTCTTAAGGCGCGGCAGCACGACCTGCGTCTCGGGGTCGCCAAAGCGGGCATTGAACTCCAGCACCTTGGGGCCGGCAGGCGTGAGCATAAAGCCGCCATACAGGCAGCCGCGGTAGTCGATACCCTCGGCAGCGAGCTCGGCCACGGTCTGCTCCATGACCTTTATCATCGTGGCGTGCTCCTCGTCAGTCACGATGGGCACCGGGCTGTAGACGCCCATGCCGCCGGTGTTGGGGCCCTTGTCGCCCTCGAGCGCGCGCTTGTGGTCCTGCGAGGTGGCCATGGGGCGCACGGTCTTGCCGTCGGTAAAGGCCAACAGCGAGCACTCGGGGCCGGTCAGCATCTCCTCGATGACCACGGTATTGCCGGCATCGCCAAAGGTGCCGCCAAAGCACTCGCGCACGGCCTCCTCGGCCTGCTCAAGTTCGGTCGCCACGATAACGCCCTTGCCCGCGGCAAGGCCGTCGGCCTTGACGACCAGCGGGGCGCCCTGCTCGCGCACGTAGGCGAGAGCCGAAGCCTCGTCGGTAAACGAGCCGTAGGCTGCCGTCGGAATACCCGCGCGCTCCATGAGCTGTTTGGAAAACAGCTTGGAGCCCTCCATCTGGGCGCCCTCGGCACCCGGGCCAAAGCAGGGAATACCCGCCGCGCGCACGGCGTCGGCCACGCCCGCCACGAGCGGAGCCTCGGGGCCAATTACCACGAGTCCGCATCCGTGGCTCTGCGCAAACGCCGCCACGGCCGCAGGATCGCAGTCGTCGAGAACAACGTTCTCGCCGCAGCTCGCGGTGCCGCCGTTGCCCGGCGCAATGTAGAGCTTGCCGGCGCGCGGTGATGCTGCGAGCTTAGCTGCCAAAGCATGCTCACGGCCGCCGCTGCCCAACAACAGGATGTCGATGGTTTGAGTGTCCGCCTTCAAGGGTGCCTCCTCTATGGATGAATGGCCCGCTCCGCGCGAGCCCTTTGCAAGCAAATATACCCCTCGGCCGCCCGTCCGGGCTGCAAAGGGGTATATTGCAATAACCAAATAGTCCCGATTACTTCCAGAATCGGTTGATGATCTGCTCGCGACCAGCGCCGACGCCAATGAACGTCACGCGGGTGTGTGCCAGATCCTCGATAAACGCCACGTAGTCCTGAGCCTCCTGCGGCAGCTCGTCAAAGCTGCGGCAACCGGTAATGTCGCACTTCCAGCCGGGGAGCTCCTCGTAGATGGGCTTGGCATGCTCAAAGCGCACCTGATGCTCGGGCACGCTCGTGTAGCGCTCGCCATCGACGTCGTAGGCCACGCACACCTTGATGGTGTCGAAGGCCGAAAGCACGTCGAGCTTGGTCACGGCGATATCGGTGAGGCCGTTGACGCGCGAGGCATAGTTGGCGATAGGGCCGTCAAACCAACCGCAACGACGACGGCGACCGGTGGTCACGCCGTACTCATAGCCCTCCTCGGTCAGCGTGTGGCCAGCCTCGGACTCATAGGAAAGCTCGGTGGGCATGGGGCCCGAACCGACGCGGGTGATATAGGCCTTCATGACGCCCAGCACGCGGTCGACGTTCTTCATGCCCACGCCGGAGCCGGTGATGGCGCCGCCGGCGGTGCAGTTGGAAGACGTCACGTACGGATAGGTGCCGTGATCGATGTCGAGCAGCGTCGCCTGGGCGCCCTCAAACAGCAGGTTCTTGCCCTCATCGATCATGTTGTTGAGCAGCAGGCTCGTCTCGGTGATGTAGGGACGCAGGCGCTCGGCCATCGGCAGGTACTCGTCGCAAATCTGGTCCACGGTGTAGGTGGGCAGGTTGTAGATGAGCTCGAGCTCGGGGTTCACGCGGGCGAGAGCGGTCTCCAACTTGTCACGGAACAGCGCCTCGTCCAGCATGTCCTGCATGCGCAGGCCAATGCGGGCCATCTTGTCCTGATAGCACGGACCGATGCCACGCTTGGTGGTACCGATGTTCTTCTTGCCGAGCTTCTGCTCAAAGGCGCCATCCAGATCGATGTGGTACGGCATGATGACATGCGCGTTGCCGCTAATCTTGAGGTTCTTGGTGGTGATGCCGTCGGCCTCGAACATGTCAATCTCCTCAAGGACAACCTTGGGGTTGACGACGCAGCCGTTACCGATCACCGACACGTGGTCGGAATACATGATGCCGGAAGGCACCTGGTGCAGGCCGTACTTCTTGCCGTTGACGACGATGGTGTGGCCGGCGTTGTTGCCTCCCGAGTAGCGCACGACGGCATCGAAGTCGCCGGCGACCAGGTCGCAAATCTTACCCTTGCCCTCATCGCCCCACTGGGCACCGACCAAAACGGTTGACGGCATGTTTACTCCTTACATTCATGGACTGTCTACGCGCCACACCGGCACGCAGAAGCACAAAACATTCCCAGTATACCCGTGCAACGGGCGCCTGTCCTACTCCTCGGCATGTGCCCCATCAAGCTCATAGAACTTGGTGGATGCCGGCAGGAACATCAGGTCGACGTCGCCGATCGGGCCCGAACGGTTCTTGGCCACGACGATACGCGTAACGCCCTCGTCGGGTCGATCGTCACGCGAGGCCTCAGCCTCGTCGGCGGAGCGGTCCAAGAACATAACGATATCGGCGTCTTGCTCGATGGAGCCCGATTCACGAAGGTCGGAAAGCTGCGGGCGCTTGCCGGTACGGGATTCAACCTGACGCGACAGCTGCGACAGCGCGATGAGCGGGATCTTGAGCTCCTTGGCCATGATCTTTAAACCACGCGACATCTCCGAGACCTCGACGGTACGGCTCTCGGAGCGGCGTCCCGGCGGAGGACTCACCAGCTGCAGGTAGTCCAGGATGATGATTGCCTTCTCCTTGTTATGGAGCATACGGCGGCTCTTGGCGCGAATCTCGGTCACTGTGGTGCCGGGCGTATCGTCAATCAGAATATCGAGCTTGGACAAGGTCTGCGTTGCCTCGTTGATATTGGCCCACTGCTCGGGGCTAATGCGGCCCATGCGGAAGTCACTGATCGAGATCATGGCGTAGGCACAAATCAGACGCTGGGCAATTTCCTTGCCCGACATCTCCAGCGAGAAGAAGCCGACGGTATAGCCAGCAGCGGCGGCGTTGAGCGCCAGGTTCAGAGCGAACGACGTCTTACCTACAGCAGGACGGGCGCCGATAATGATGAGCTGGCCCTCGCGAAAACCCATGAGCATACGGTCGAGTGACGGAAAGCCCGTGGGCACGCCCGCCGCCTGACCACCGGCCTGGCACACTTCCTCGGCCTCGTTATAGGCCTCGACCATAAACTCGGTCAGCGTCTTGTAGCTCGACTTGACCTCGCGCGCCGTAACCTTGAGCAGCTTGCTCTCGGCCAGCTCGACAACCTCTTTGGTGTCGGTGGGGGCGTTATATGCCAGCGCGTTGATCTCGTTGGTGGCGCCGATCAGCTCGCGCAGCATCGAATCGCGGCGAACGATGGCGGCATGGTGCTGCCAGTTGACGAGCGACAGGGTCTGACCCATCAACTCCAAAATGTACGCTTCGCCGCCCACGGCATCGAGCTTGTTGATGCTTCGTAGGTAATCGATCAGCGAGATGGAGTCGATGGGAATGCGGCTGTTGTACATATCGACCATCGCGGTATAGATGGTCTTATGAATGGGCCGGTAGAAGTCATCGGGCTGCAGCTCGACCTGGGCTTCTTCGACCACCTCGGGCGATAGCAGCATAGCGGCCAGTACATTGGCCTCTGCATCTTGGTTTTGGGGAAGACCCAACTTTGAGCCGCGGTCCTCGACCGTCAGCCCGGTCTCCCTATCGTCATATGCCATGAGCATCCTCATTCATATCGCTTGCGAGCATCCATAGTATCAGCCACGGTCCCAAAACGCGCCGCGCGCCGCCAATCATCACCGAACCAAACGGATGAACGGTCCTGTATATAGGACTTCGACGCAACGTTCACCATGACACTCACTCAGCGCAAAAAACAAAAGGGCGCCCTGGTTTCCCAGAGCGCCCTTCTTAGAACAAGATTGTTGCGTTGCAGCAAATGCTACTCGGCAGCAGCCTCAGTCTCGACCTCGGCGGTCTCGGCCTCGGCGACCTCAGCGGCCTCCTCGACCTCAGCCTCGGCAGCGAGCTCCTCGGCGGTAACGCCGACGAGAACGACAACCTCGGCCTTGATCTCGCGGTACAGCGAGATGGCAACGGTGTGGGCACCGGCAACCTTGATGGGCTTACCGAGCTCGACGCGCTTGCGGTCGATGTCCATACCGAGCTGAGCCTTGATGGCGTCAGCGATCATAGCGGCGGTAACGGAGCCAAAGAGGATGCCCTCGTCGCCGACCTTGACGTCAACGGTGACCGTCTTGCCCTCGAAGGCAGCCTTGGTCTCGTTGGCGGTAGCCAGACGGACGGCCTCGCGCTTGGCGATGTTGTTGCGACGCTCGTCAAGCTGCTTGAGGTTGCCCTTGGTGGCGGCAACAGCGAGCTTCTTGGGGAACAGGAAGTTCTCAGCGTAACCCTGAGCGACCTCTACGACGTCACCCTCGCCGCCCTTGCCCTTGATCTCATCGAGAAGAATAACCTTCATGATGCGTCTCCCTTCTTAGCCGCGGTCGCGGTTGCCACGAGAGGAAACCACGGGGACGGTGTACGGCAGGAGAGCCATCTCGCGGGCGCGCTTGATGGCGTTGGCGATGTCATGCTGATGCTGCGTGCAAGCGCCAGTGACGCGACGGGGCTTGATCTTGCCACGGTCGGTCATGTACTTACGAAGAAGCTGAGTGTCCTTATAGTCGATGAACTCAGTGTTCTCCTTGCAGAACTGGCAGTACTTACGACGCGGCTGACGTGCAGAAAAATCATTAGCCATGTCAAAATACCTTTCGTTTGGCAACTTCGGCGAACCGAAGCCGCCTCTCACTCAAAAATAGGTGAACAACCCTTAGAACGGGATGTCCTCATCGTAGACGTCGACCGCGGGCGGCGTAGCCACCGGTGCGGCAGGACGTGCTGCGGGCGCGGGAGCTGCGGGGGCGTAACCGCCCTGATCGTAGCCACCCTGGCCACCACGGGAGCTCATAAACTCGATCTCATCGACGATGACCTCAAGCTTGCTCCGGCGCTGGCCGTCGCGCTCCCAAGAGCTGTAGCGCAGCTTGCCCTCGATCGCGACCTTGTTTCCCTTTGCCAGGAAACGGCTCACGGCCTCGGCGCGGGTGCCGAACATGGTGCAGTCGACAAAGTTGGGATAGTCCTCCCACTCGCCAGTCTGCGCGTTGCGGCGACGATCGTTCACGGCGACGCCAAAGGACAGAACCTGAGTTCCGCCAGCGGTGGCGCGCAGCTCGGGATCGCGGGTGAGGTTACCGGTGATGTTCACTCGATTGATGCTCATAACTCACTACTTCCTCTTGGGGCACAAGCCCAGTCCAAAACGACAGTCTTACTCCTGGTCGTCGCGACGGACGATCATGTGGCGAACCACAGCGTCGGTGATGCGCAGGACGCGATCAAGCTCGGCGATCTGGGTAGGATCTGCGTGGAAGTTGATGAGGGTGTAGTCACCATCGGTGAGGTCGTTGATCTCGTAGGCGAGCTTGCGCTTGCCCCACTCGTCAACGGAGTCGACCTTGCCAGCGCCCTCAGCGATCGTGGTATCGATACGCTTCATAACAGCGAGACGAGTCTCGGGGTCGAGCGACGGGTCAACAAAGAACAGCAGTTCATAAGCCTTCATATTGTCACCTCCTCTGGGCAAATGTGGCTTCAGGTCGTGAAGGTGCGCCTGAAGCAGGAAAAGACTTGGTAATAATATCTTTCAACCTCCCAGGCCGCAAGAATATGCAGCTACAACCTCATGACCTCCACATATGTCCATGCTCGCACCACGTTTCATGCGCATTCCAACCAAATGCCGACCAAGAGCTTGACGGATTTGTGGACAAGATACGGTGCCGCGGGGACAAGCTGAGCCAAGCCGCAGGTCAGCGGGCACAAGGCTGTGGTCGCAAAATGCATACCAGTGGTCCACAGCACCACCCATAGATTTTTAAATTCATTGCCAAGTCGCTTATGAATACCCCTTTCGAACAATTGAGTTGATCAACCACGCTGGTCGGAAGCCGTTTTTTGGCACCTCAAACCCCACTGCAACGCCAAGCGCGGCCGAGCGTTTTAAAAAATGCCAACTTTTCTGTTTGCACTTTGCGATTCCTCGTGTATACTGACTTTCGCATTTAACGGAGAGTTGTCCGAGTGGCCGAAGGAGCACGATTGGAAATCGTGTAGGCGTCAAAAGCGTCTCCAGGGTTCAAATCCCTGACTCTCCGCCAGTTAATTCCAAAGCAGGCCTTCGAGCCTGCTTTGTTTTTACCCCACGCGGAGGGGTGGCAGAGTGGTTGAATGCGGCGGTCTCGAAAACCGTTTGGCCTGTATAAGGTCACGAGGGTTCGAATCCCTCCTCCTCCGCCATTTAGATTGAGAAAGCTCCCAGATCGGGGGCTTTTTTCTTTTAAGTCCCTTACAAGCAAATACGGCGGAGGAGGAGGGATTCGAACCCGACAGGGCGCAAAGCGTAAAGAAAACGCGCCACGGGCGCGTTTTTAGCGCAGCGCGGTCGGCTTACGCCGACCGAATAAATTTTGAGCGCTGCTCAAAATTTAGACATCCCTCCTATTCAGCCACGCCCCCATCGTGTTCAGCATCAACCCAGATTCCCAAACATGGTGCCTACGCCCGCACCCGGTCCCGACCGTTTGCCGAGCAATAGGGTCGCAATCGGCGCCGAACATGTACTATGTACGGGCATTGTCCAAATCCGTAATCCAAAGGACCCCATCTTGCCCGTCGTCGCCGCTATAACCGTTACCTCACACGCCTCGGATGCCATGGTCGCTATTCCGTTTTGGCTCGAGATGTTCGCTGTTGTCGCTGCATCGATCTCGGGTGTGCTGGTTGCGCGCGAGCACAAGCTCGACCTGGTGGGCGCGGTCGCGCTCGCGGTGGTCTGCGGTCTGGGCGGCGGTCTTTTGCGCGATATGACGCTCCAGGTCGGCAACGTCTACATCCTCAACCAGCCGATGGCGCTTCCGCTTTCCATTGCCACGGCAGCCATCATCTATATTTTCCCGGCAATCGTCGACAAGCCCGAAAAACTCATTCCCCTGCTCGACATCATCTCTGTCGGCATCTACGCCGCCACTGGAGCAGACAAGGCGCTGGTCTACGGATTTGCGCCGGCGGTGTGCATCATGATGGGCTTTTTCACCGCGGTGGGCGGCGGCATGCTGCGCGACGGCTTTATGGGCGTGGTTCCGGGCATTTTCCAACGCACTAACTTTTATGCCATCGCGGCCATCGCCGGATCGACAAGCTACGTGTGTCTCGTTATGAGCGGCATCATGAGCAATGTCGCCGCGCTGATCGTATGCGTTGTCGTGACCATGGGTCTGCGCTGGCTCTCGCTGCGCTTTGACATCAAAAGCCCCACCGAAGAAGACATCGCGCGCTTTTTGCATCGCAAAAAGTAGGTAGCGCGGGCTCATCCTTCGAAATGCAACCGAGAGGTTCTTTTAGAGCGCCCGCACGTTGGGTACCCTGTTAGGTATATGCCGAACACCTAACAAAAGGATCAACCATGGCTTTCAATCAAACCGCGGCGGCGCCGTCACACAAGATGCGTCGCTGCCTGCTTATGGCATTCGCGCTCATCGCGCTGGCGATCACCGCGCTTCCCACGGCGTCGTTCGCCGGCACGGACACCGCAGGCAACGTACTTGCGACCGACAATGACGCCAATCCGTCCGGCGTCGAAGGTGACCTGTACTGGGCAGGTCAGGCCCTCAACTTGGACGATACGTCCATCGACCGCGATATCATCGCCGCGGGCGATACTCTCTCGATCCGCGACTGCACGGTGGGCGGTGCCGTCCGTCTGGCGGCACGCACCATCGACATTGCCAAGACCACGGTTGATGGCAGCGTGACCGTCGCTGGCCAGCACGTTGTTCTCAACGCCGACAGCACCGCCAACTGTTTCTATGCGATAGGCGAGACGGTTGCTCTGCGCGGCTCTGCCAAGTCGGCAGCGCTGGCAGGCGATACAGTGACCATCGATGGCACCGTCGAGGGCGATGTCGAGGTTTGGGCCGACAAGCTCATCCTGGGCAAGAACGCCCACATCACCGGCACCGTGAACGCGCACGTCTCCGAGGACCCCGAGCGCGCCGCGGGAGCCGAGGTCGGCGCGCTCAAGATCGACCGCACCGAGAACGAGGATACTTCCAACGTTAACGATGTCATTGGCGGCATCGTCGCCGCGGCACTCTCGACCTGCTTTGTCGCTCTGCTGCTCGAGCTCGTCTTTCCGCGCGCGACCGCCGGCGCCGCCGGCATGCTCCACCAGCGCCCCATGCCCCTGTGGGTGAGCGGTCTTCTGGGCACGATTGCTATCGTCCCCGCCGTCCTACTGCTAATTATCTCTATCGCTGGTCTGTCGCTTGCCGGAGCCCTCATGTGCGGTGTTATCGGCATCGCGCTGGTGTCGAGTGCCTTTGCAGGGTGCGCGATCGCGCGCATGGTCGGACACAGCCAGAACCGCTACGCCATGGCAGCCGCTGGTGGCGTAATCGCAGGCGCCCTCACGGGGCTTCCCCTCGTAGGCGGCTTCATCAGCGGCGTGGCCTTTGTCTTTATACTCGGCTACATCATCCAAATCATCTGGCACAACGCCCACCTCAAGCCGCAGCAGCCGGCTAACACGCCGGGACTCCCCACTGCTTAGCAGCCAACCTCCACAAAGATGCCAAGCACCTTTGTGGAGGCGCAAACGAACCTGTCCCCTTACACCAAAAAGGGCGCCGACCATTGCGGTCGACGCCCTTTCTTATTGGCGGTTATAAGCCCCAGCGTTTATTTGTTGACCTGACCGGCGCGGACGGCGGCCTTCTTGCGGTCGGTGGCGTTGAGCAGACGCTTGCGCAGGCGAATGTTCTTGGGAGTAATCTCCACCAGCTCATCGTCGGCGATGTACTCCAGCGCCTCCTCCAGCGAGAAGGTGCGGGGCGGCACCAGCTGGACGGAGATATCGGAGGTCGAGGAACGCTGGTTACCCAGGTTCTTGGTACGGGCAATGTTGACGACCATGTCGCCAGCCTTGCTGCGCTCGCCCACGATCATGCCCTCATAGCACTCGGTGCCCGGCTCAACAAACAGCTGGCCGCGCTCCTGCAGCGTACCCAGAGCGTAGGCAACGGCCTTCTCGGTGGTCATGGAGATCATGGCGCCGTTCTGACGGTTGCCGATCTCGCCGGCGTAGGGACCGTACTCCAGGAAGGTGTGGTAGAACACGCCCTCGCCGTGGGTGACGTTCATGATGCGGTTCTTAAGACCCATGATGCCGCGCGTCGGGATCTTGAACTCGAGGTGCGTCACGATGCCCGAGGTGTCCATGCTCGTCATGATGCCGCCGGAGGTACCGAAGACCTCAACGACCTTGCCCGAGTACTCGTCCGGGCACTCGACGACGGCCTGCTCGACAGGCTCCATCTTGTTGCCGTTCTCGTCCTTCTTAAACAGGACGCGGGGACGGCCGACCTGGAACTCAAAGCCCTCGCGGCGCATGGACTCCATCAGGACGGACAGGTGCAGGATGCCGCGGCCCGAGACCTCGACGCCGCTCTTGTCCTCGAGCTCCTCGATCTTCATGGTCACGTTGTTCTCGGCCTCGTTGAACAGGCGCTCCTTGAGCTGACGGGCGCCCACGATGTCGCCGTCGCGGCCGACGAGCGGGGAGGTCGAAGCTTCGAAGACGATGGACAGGGTCGGCGGGTCGATCTCGATGGGCTCGAGCTCGACGGGGTTCTCGGGATCGGTGTAGACATCGCCGATATCGGTGCGGTCGATGCCCACGACAGCGGCGATGTCGCCGGCGCCGACTTCCTGGCACTCGGTGCGGCCCAGGTAGTCGAAGGTAAAGAGCTGCTTGACGGTGGCGGTAGCGCTGGAGCCGTCGTTCTTGACAACCAGGATCTGGTCGCCCTGGTGGATGGTGCCGGAGTACACGCGGCCGATGCCGATACGACCAACGAAGTTGGAGTGGTCGATAGTCACGCACTGCATGGCCAGCGGGGCGTTCTCGTCAACCTCGGGCGCGGGCATGTCGTCGATGATCATATCGAGCAGCGGATACATGTCCATGTTGCCGTCGTTGGGATCAAGGCGGGCAAAGCCATTCATAGCGCTGGCGTAGACCACGTGCTCCATGGCGAACTCAAGCTGGTCGTCGGTGGCGCCCAGGTCGGCCATAAGGTCCAGGCAGTCGTTGTAGGCCTTCTCGGGGTTAGCACCCGGACGGTCAATCTTGTTGATGACGATCATGATCTTGAGGCCGGTGTCGATAGCGTGACGCAGCACGAAGCGGGTCTGGGGCATGGGGCCCTCAAAGGCGTCGACCAGCAGCAGGGCGCCGTCGGCCATACGCAGCACGCGCTCGACCTCGCCGCCAAAGTCGGCGTGGCCCGGAGTGTCGATGACGTTGATCTTAACGTCCTTGTACTCGATAGAGATGTTCTTGGCGAGAATCGTGATGCCGCGCTCGCGCTCCTGGTCGTTGGAATCCAGGACGCGGTCCTCGACCTGCTGGTTGGCACGGAAGGCGTCCGTGGCACGCAGGAGCTTGTCGACCATCGTCGTCTTGCCGTGGTCGACGTGGGCGATGATGGCGATGTTCCTCAGATTGTCTACGCGCATGTAGTTCCCCTATCTTCTATCCATATACAAACGGCACGCGTATGCGGCCCGCCCAGCGATACAACGCTCAGCGGGAATATTGAGCCTTTTACCGAAAACTCGTTTATTTTAGCGATTTTAGATGAGAGGGGTTTCCTCACCTGCAGGTTCAGGGTCGCTCCACATAAAACCATCGCCGGCGCCCATGCCCTCATACAGCACATATGCCGAAAAACCACTCTCGAGCGTGGTTTCGAAGAAGCTCACGAGCAGAGCATCGTGATAGCCGCCGTCAATCTCGACGCAGCCGGTGTAGCCGATGGCATAGCGAGCGATACGGCCCAGGCCCTCGTCCTTAAGACCCATCTTGTGCTCGGAGATAAAGTTGGTGGCCGCCTCGAGGCACGCCTCTTCGCCATCCTCATCGAGCGCCGCCAGATAGCGGTTGGAAGCGGCGTCCTCAATTGCCACGACCACGCCAGGGTTTTCACCGGCGGCAAGGTCGTCCAAGAACGCGCCGATCAGATCGCACACCATGGCGTCGAGCTCGGCGGAGACGTTACCGGCGTCCTGCATATCCTGTGCCATCTTTAGACCTTCCCATCGAGTCTGGCGTCGTTACAGTTCTTGTGCCTCGGCGGCGATCTTAGCGGCAGCGTCGCGAGCGCGCATCATATCCATCGCGCGCTTGTCGAGTACCTTGATCTGACTGGTCAGCATGACCGCATCGACCACACCCCAGATCACGACGCCCGTAGAGATCGAAAACCCAAGCGCACCAACTGTACCACGAAGGCGCGAGCAGATTGCCGCGACAAGGGCGGAGACGACAACCATCTTGATAAACGAGCCGCGGCGTTCGCGAAGCGTGCGGGCCTGCGTCACATAGGCAATGCGAGCCGCCTCAGAAGCCTCCGAGCGCATCTGGGCCTCGCGCGCAATGGCTGCCGCCTCAGCCGACATTCTGCCGGCCATCAGCGAACACTCCGCAACCCTGCCGCTCCGCATTTAGAAATCATCAGGGGAGAGCGTATGGACGAACTCGTCGAACTTCTCGAACTCCTGCTCGTCGTCGACTTCCTCGGCGTGGGTAGAAACAGTGCCCAGGCGATTCATGATGTCATCCTCCACAAACATGGGAGCATTGCTGCGCACGGCGAGGGCAATGGCATCACTGGGGCGGGCGTCGATCTTGCGCTCCTCGCCATCGGCTAGCACGACGATCGTCGCGTAAAACACCGGCGGCTCGGCGCGGACGATCTCGATGCGCTCGAGTTTGGCGCCCAGGGCGCCAACAGTATCGAGCAACAGGTCGTGGGTAATCGGGCGCTCGGCGCGGCCGCTATCGATGCCGCGGCTGATGGCAGCGGCTTCAAACGAACCAGTTTGAATGGAAAGGGAACGCAGTGGCGCGGGCGAGTCCGATTTGCTGCAGCGCTCGCGAAGCACGATAAGCGATGGCACGGGACCGGCGGCCATGACGATGGTCTCTATGTCGACACGAACCATGGAACACCTCCGGTACGTAGCGGTTAACACGCGGCAAGGTCGCCGCATTGAATAGCTATACTACCCAATCTTTCGCACAGCACACAAAACCAAAATGAGATTTATCGCAGACAAGAAAAAAGCCCCGAGGCAACGCCCCAGGGCTCTTCACAGTTTTGATGGTGGACCTGACAAGATTCGAACTTGTGACCTCCCGGTTATCAGCCGGACGCTCTAACCAACTGAGCTACAGGTCCATCATGGTGGAGGTTAGGGGGATCGAACCCCTGACCTCAGGCTTGCAAAGCCCGCGCTCTCCCAGCTGAGCTAAACCCCCACGGAGACAGTAATAAACACCCCAGCGGCGACTCGGCTCTCGCTGGGGTGTTTATTGCGAAAGAAAGTGGTGGACCTGACAAGATTCGAACTTGTGACCTCCCGGTTATCAGCCGGACGCTCTAACCAACTGAGCTACAGGTCCATCGCGCAAGGGATATATTAGATGAGTCGTTACGCGCGCGTCAACAACTTTTTTGAAAATCTTTGAGGGGTGTCGGCCCCGGTCGCACGGCGGCATGCGAAGTCGCCTGCTCGGACAGTCCTGCTCGCACAGAGAGCACATTAAGTGCTCTCTGGCTCGTGCGGAACTCGCGATCGACTTCACATGTCGCCGTGCGACCGGGGCGAACACGAGTCCCAAGGTTTTCAAAAAAGCGGTCGGCGCGCAGTGCGCCGACCGCCGATATATGGGGTCTGATATTTTCTACCAGCCAGGGCCTCTTACTCGTCGAGGAGATCTTCTGGCATGTCGTTGCCGTCGCCTAGATCGACAGGGGTTTCTTCGGAAGCAGAGCCGTTTTCTGTGGCTTCGCCTTCGGGCTTTTCCTTGGCTGCCGTCATGCGGGCGACAGCGCATACGCGGTCGTTGTCGTCGACGGTCATCATCTTGACGCCCTGGGTGGCGCGGCCGGTCTGGCTGATCTCGTCGGTCTTGACGCGAATGACCGTCGCGCCCTCCGTCACGATGAACAGCTCGTGCTGTGGGCCCACCGTCTTCATGGCCGCGAGGTTACCCTTACGCTCGGTCATTTGGATGGTGTAGACGCCCTGACCGCCGCGATTCTGCTCCGGATAGTCCGCGACCGGCGTGCGCTTGCCGTAGCCGCGCTCGGTGATGACGAACAGATCGCCGTTGCCGTTAGTGACTTCCATGCCCAGAACGCTCACACCGTCCTTCAGACCGATACCGCGAACGCCGCTGGTGTCGCGGCCGGTGGCGCGCACCTGCTCCTCGGAGAACATGATCGCCTTGCCCGCGGTGGTGGCCAGGATAATCTTGTCACCCTCGCGCACGCGGCGCACGTTCAGCAGTGCGTCGTCGTCGCGCAGGTTGATGGCAATGAGTCCATCACGGCGACTACGATCGTAAGCGCTCATCACGGTCTTCTTGACCATGCCACTCTTGGTGGCAAACATCAGGTACTCGTCGGCCGGGAAATCGCGGCAGCTGATGACGCTCGCGATCTTCTCGCCCTCCTCGAAGGGCAGCAGGTTGACGATCGCGGTACCGCGCGCCTGGCGCGTACCCACCGGCAGCTCGTGCACCTTCAGGCGATAGACCTTGCCCTTGCTCGAGAAGAACAGCACGTACTCGTGCGTGGACGCGATGAACATCTCATCGATAACGTCGTCCTCTTTGAGATTGACGCCCGACACGCCCTTGCCACCGCGCTTCTGGGCACGGTAGGCAGCCACCGGGATACGTTTAACGTAGCCGGTGTGGGTGATGGTCACGACCATATCCTCGTCGGCGATGAGGTCCTCGACATCCAGGTCCTTCTCAACCTGGCTGATCTCGGTGCGGCGTTTGTCGCCAAACTTCTTGGAGATCTCGCGCATCTCTTCTTTGATGACGCCCAGGATCTTCTCCTCATGCGCCAGCAAGTCCTCGTAGTAGGCGATGGCGCGGCGCAGGCCGTCCAACTCTTCTTGAATCTTGTCGCGCTCCAGGCCGGTCAGACGGCGCAGCTTCATCTCGAGGATGGCCGTGGTCTGCTCGGGCGTAAAGCCAAAGCGCCCGATCAGGCGGCTGCTGGCCTCGGAGTCGGTCTGCGAGGAGCGGATGATGCCAATGACCTCGTCGATATGGTCGAGAGCCATCAAGTAGCCCTCAAGGATATGCGCGCGGGCCTGGGCCTTCTTAAGGTCAAAACGGGTGCGGCGGGTGACGACGTCGACCTGGTGGTCGATGTAGTGCTGCAGCATCTCGCGCAGGCTCAGGCATTTGGGAACGCCGTTGACGAGCGCCAGGTTGTTGGCGCCAAAGGTCGTCTGCAGCGAGGTGTACTTATACAGGTTGTTGAGCACGACCTGCGGAATGACGCCCTTCTTGAGCTCGATGACCAGACGGATGCCCTTCTGGTTGGACTCATCGCGCATATCCGAGATGCCCTCAATGCGCTTGTCGTTGACGAGCTGGGCGATCTTCTCCTGCAGGGTGCCCTTGTTGACCATGTAGGGAATCTCGGTAAAGACCAGGCGGCTGCGGCCGGTCTTGGTGGACTCCACATGCGCCTTGGCACGCACGGTAATGGAGCCGCGGCCGGTCTCGTAGCTCTGCTTAATGCCGGCGCTGCCCATGATGATGGCGCCGGTGGGGAAGTCCGGACCGGGCATGATCTGCATGAGCTCGTCGACGGTGGCGTCGGGGTTGTCAATCAGGTAGCAGGTGGCCTCGATCGCCTCGGTGAGGTTATGCGGGGCGATGTTGGTGGCCATGCCGACGGCGATGCCCTGGCTGCCGTTGACCAGCAGGTTGGGGAAGCGCGCAGGCAGTGCCACGGGCTCGGCGAGCGATTCGTCGTAGTTGGGCTGCCAGTCGACGGTATCCTTCTGCAAGTCACGCAGCAGTTCCATGGCGGGCTTTGCCAGGCGGCTCTCGGTGTAACGCATGGCCGCCGCGCCGTCGCCGTCGATGTTGCCGAAGTTGCCGTGACCGTCGATGAGCGGCGTGCGCATGGAGAACCACTGCGCCAGGCGGACCATGGCCTCGTAGACCGCGGAGTCACCGTGCGGGTGGTACTTACCGATAACTTCGCCGACCGTCCAGGCCGACTTCTTATGTGGGCGGTTGGGGTAGATGCCGCTCTCGTTCATCGCGTACAGAATGCGGCGGTGCACCGGCTTTAAGCCATCGCGCACGTCCGGCAGGGCGCGCGCCGTGATGACCGACATCGAATACTCGATGAACGACTGCTTCATCTCGCGACCGAACTCCGAAATCTGGAGCTGGCCGCCGTTGATATCCTCACCGGCCGAGGCGCCACGGTCGACTTCGCCAAAGCTCTCCTCGAGCTCGGCGTCGTCGTCCTCTTCCTCATCATCATCGGCATCGGGGTTATAGGCGTCCGGGTCGCCGTCCTCGCCCTGCTCAGCACGAGCAAGCAGGCGCTTCAGATCATCGGGCATACCGGCATCGCCGGCCTCGTCCATACCCCCGTTATTGTTGATATCGTCTGCCACGTTACCTCCTCTTAAGCGTCAAGGAAACGCGCGTCATGCGCATGTTTTTCAATGTACTCGCGGCGATAGCCGACCTCGGAACCCATCAGCTCGCGCACGGCGCGGTCCGCCACCACGGCGTCCTCGATCGACACACGCTGCAGGATGCGGGTCTTGGGGTCCATCGTCGTCGAGGCAAGCTGCTTGGGGTCCATCTCGCCCAGGCCCTTGTAGCGCTGGACGGTATAGCCCTTGCGCTTTTTGGTGATCTTGCCGTCCTTGGCCTTGCCGTCCTCGTCGTTATCGTCGGGGTTCAGGCCCAGACTCTGGATGGTGTCGCGCAGGATCTCGTCTTCGGGCTGGCGGCCGTTGGGATACACGTAGTGGATCTTGTTGCGCACCTTAATGCCAAAGATGGGCGGGCAGGCAACATAGACGTAGCCGGCATCGATCAGCGGACGCATGTACTTGTAGAAGAACGTCAGCAGCAGGATGCGGATATGCGCACCGTCGACGTCTGCATCGGTCATGATGATGATCTTGTGGTAGCGCGCCTTGGTGATATCGAAGTCGCCGCCGTCGCCGGCACTCGTCGTGACGCCGCAGCCGATCGCGGTAATCAGCGACTGGATGGTGTCACTCGAGAACGCGCGATGGTCACCAACGCGTTCGACGTTCAAAATCTTGCCGCGCAGGGGCAGAATCGCCTGGATGTCTCGGCGACGGCCGTCCTTGGCCGAACCGCCTGCCGAGTCGCCCTCTACGATGAAGAGCTCGGTGAGCTCGGCATCGCGCACCGAGCAGTCGGCGAGCTTACCGGGCAGGGACGCCGTCTCGAGCAGGCTCTTGCGGCGGGTCGCTTCGCGCGCCTTGCGGGCGGCGTTGCGCGCCTTGCAGGCCTGTTGCGCCTTCTTGACGATCTCGCGGGCGGGCTTGGGATGCTCCTCCAAGTAATCGGCGAGGCCGTCGGTCACGATCTTGAGCGTGAGCGCGCGCATATAGGAGCTACCGAGCTTGGCCTTGGTCTGGCCCTCAAACTGCGGATCGGGCAGCTTGACCGAGATAACGGCCGAAAGGCCCTCGCGCACATCGTCGCCGGTCAGGTTGGCGTCTTTTTCCTTGAGCAGGTTCTGCTTGCGCGCGTAATCGTTGATCACGCGGGTGAGCGCGGTGCGGAAACCCTCAAGGTGCATACCGCCCTCGGGGGTGTAGATGTCGTTGGCAAACGACATGACGTTCTCGCCGTAACCGCTATTCCACTGCAGGGAAACCTCGACCTCGCCCATCTTGGCCACAGGTGCGTCCGGGTCCGATTTGCCCTCGATGTAGATGGGCTCCTTAAAGGCCTCGGGGACGTCCTTGCCCTCGTTGAGGAACCTGACGAAGTCGATGATGCCGCCCTCGTAGCAAAACTCCTCCACGTGGGGAGTCGCCTCGCGCTCGTCGGTCAGCACGATTTTGAGGTTCTTATTGAGGAACGCCGTCTCCTGCAGACGGTTGTGCAGCGTATCGAAATCGTAAATGCAGGTCTCGAAGATCTCGTCGTCGGGCCAGAAGGTGACGGTGGTGCCCGTCGAATCCGAGGTGCCCACGACCTCCATCTTCTTGACGGTCTTGCCGCGCGAGAACTCCATCTCGTAGGTGTTGCCGTCGCGACGAACCTGAACGACCACGCGCTTGGACAATGCGTTGACGACGGAGATGCCAACGCCGTGCAGGCCGCCCGAGACCTTATAGGCCGAATTATCGAACTTACCGCCGGCGTGCAAGATCGTCATGACGACCTCGAGCGTCGGGATCTTTTTAACAGGGTGCTCGTCGACGGGGATGCCGCGCCCGTTGTCGACGACCGTGATGGAGTTGTCGGCGTGGACCGTCACCTGAATCTCGGTGCAGAAACCGGCCATGGCCTCGTCGACGGAGTTGTCAACGATCTCCCACACCAGGTGATGCAGACCGCTGGCGCTCGTCGAGCCGATATACATGCCCGGGCGCTTACGAACGGCCTCGAGACCTTCGAGAATCTTAATCTCGCCGCCATCGTAATCGTTTTCGTTTGCCACACGTCCTCCTTCAGTCAAGAAAATGTGTACAGCCTTACTAGTTTATCGTAAAAAAATACCCTCGGGAACGAGGGTATTTGGCTCTACAAGGCCACCAGATGCGATTTAAGGCTCTTTTTTGCTTTGCACGCCCTTGGCCCACTCGGCGCTGGCTCTCATGGCGTTCTCGAGGGCCTCGCGCAGTTTTTGGTCTTCGATGGGCGCCACTTGGCACTCAATCTCGGTGCGCTCGGCCTCACTGAGGTCGGCGTGCGGAGCCGGCGGGCGCTCGGTCGTCGCCGGGCGCAGACGCTCCTTGGCGGCGGGTGGCGTGTGGCCGGGCGCGGTGGTTTTGAACACCAGGCCGTCCACATGCGCACCGGCGCGCTCCATACGCGCGCGGATGATCTCGCGCAACAGCGTCATTTCCTGCGTCCACGAGGGCGAGTCGAGATATACCAGCAGCTCATTGGACTCGGGCAGGTAGCGCAGACCCGTCACATGCCGCCCCTCGCGCGTGCCCGAGCACACCGCATTCCACGCGCGATAGACCGCACGAGATTCCTCTGCAGCCTCCATCTGCGCGCGGCGCTCAGGCGTCGCGGCCGCCAGGATGCGCTGACGCTCTGCGTTCAAAAATCCACTGAAGGCAACCGTTTCGCTCTCGCGCTCGTAATTAGCACGTCTCACCCATGCCCACCACCTTGGCTCGATCAAGCAGGTCATCGGTAAAGTACCCCAAGTTGGTCGTGGTTATGACCGTCTGGATATCATCGCCGATCAGCCGCAGAAAAGCACCGCGGCGTTCGCCGTCGAGTTCGCTCATCACGTCGTCCAAAAGCAGCAGCGGAGCAGTACCCAGAACATCGCGAGCCACGGCCACCTCGGCCACCTTCCAGGACAGTACCAACGTTCGCTGCTGTCCTTGGCTGGCAAATGAACGGGCGGAGCGACCCGCCACGGTAAACTCAATCTCATCGCGATGCGGTCCCACCAACGTCACGCCGCGGCGAATTTCCTCGTCGGCGTGCTCATCAAGGGCAGCCAGCATGCGCTCGTACGCCCAGCCCTTCAGCTCTTCGCGATCCTCGACCTGGGGCAAATCCCCCAGCGTGGACGTATAGGTCACGTTGGCAGCCTCACCGGATGCCACTTGCCCGTAGGCAGTGTGCACATGGCCCGCCAGCCGGTCGAGCAGGGCCAACCGGTGCACGAGCAGGGCCGAGCCCGCGCGGGCAATCGAATCATTCCACGCGCCGAGCATCTCGCGGCAGCACCAGGTCTCCTTGAGCAAGGCGTTACGCTGGGTCACGCAGCGCCCATAGGTGCTCGCAAGATCGGCATAGCGTGCGCTCAGTTGCATGCCGAAGTCATCGAGGGCGGCGCGGCGCACACTGGCGCCTCGCTTAACCATGTCCAGATGGTCGGGGCAAAACAGCACGCTCGGCAGAACCCCGCGCACACCGGCGGCAGAGCATCTCTTGCCGTTGCGGCTAAACGAGCGCTTACCGTCCTCCGCGCTCAACCCCATATCAAGCACGCGGCCGTCGCCCTCGAGCCTCAGCTCGACCTTGCACGAGCCCACGCCGTCATGGACGAGCTCGGCCGCGGTCGAATGCCTAAACGAGGCGCCGCTCGTCAGCAGCTGCAGCGCCTCTATGAGATTGGTCTTTCCCGCCGCGTTGGGTCCCGCAAGTATCGTCACGCCCTCGTCCAGGGCAAGACGATAGCTCTCGAAACTGCGGTAGTGCGCGACGGAAAGATCGCGGGCGAACATGGTCATGGCGAAGCGCTAGATGCGGACCGGCATGACCAGGTACAGGTAGTTGATCTTGTCGTAGGACTTGAAGATGCCCGCCTGCGAGTAGCTCTTGAGCTCCAGCGTGATCTCCTTCTCCTTGGACAGAGCATTGAGGCAGCCGAAGATGTAGTGGTAGTTGAAGGCGATGGTACCCGGCTCGCCCTCGGCCTCGACATCGATCGTCTCCTGCGCAAGGTCCTGGTCATTGGAAATGGAGGACAGGCCCATCTGCCCGTTCTCGACATCGATCTCGAACTTGACGGCGGGGTTGGCGCTCGCGATAACGGCCACGCGTTTGAGGGCGGCGTTAAAGGCGGCGACGTCGATCTTGACGCTCGTCACGCACGAATCGGGGATGAGCTGCTTGTAGTTGGGGTACACGCCCTCGATGCGGCGCGACACGTAGGTGGTGTTGCCGGCCTCAAAGACAACCTGGGTGTCAGTAGCCCCGATCATGATGGTCGCCTGGCTGGCCATGATGTTCAGTGCGTCGTTAAAGGCGTCAGCCGGAACGTTGAGCTCAAAGGAGCCCTCGAGGGTCGAGGTCTCGACCTGCGTATCGCACACGGCCAAGCGGAAGGAATCGGTCGCCACCAGGCGCACGGTGTTGTTCTCGACCTTCATGTGCACGCCGCCCAGGATGGGGCGAGCCTTGTCGGTCGAGGTGACGCGCCACACGCGGCCGACCATCTCGGACAAGATATCGGTCGGCAGCTCCACGGCACTCTCGATGGCATAGGCCGGAAACTCAGGGAAGTCATTAGCATCGAGCGTGTTCAGGCGGAAAGAGCTCTTCTCGCAACCAATCAGCACCTGGCGCTCGGACAGCTCAAAGGTGACCGGGGCATCGGGGAGGGTCTTGGTGATATTGGAGAGCATCTTACAGGGGATAACCATCTCGCCCTCTTCTTCGACATGCGCCGCGATGCGATGACGGATCGAGATGGTGTAGTTAGAGGTCTGGAATTCCAAGATGCCGTCTTGGGCCTTAACGAGCACGCCCGACAGGATGGGGAGGGTGGATGCCGAAGCGACACCCTTCATAACGACGCCGATGGCTTGTGTAAGCGAGCTCTGGCTGACGGTGAACTTCATCTTTTAATACCTTTCTATAGATATAAATATCTTAATAATAGTAATAGCACTGACGAAACTGTTGATTACTCCCAAAGACGCAGGTCAGACCCAAAAAGAGAATCGACAGCAGCCTGTGTGCAACAGGGGTGGTTTTCCACGTTCAAAACCTGCGCATAACTTTTCATCACCGCGGGTTGGGTTTTAGACACCTTATGCCCGTGGTTTCGACAAGTTTTCAACAGGTGTCTCTATTTCCCTACGAGCGCAGTGTAATTTTATCGCGCAGCGACTTAAGGTCTTCGGTGACGGTGCGGTCTTCCTGGATCATCTTCTGGACCTTTTTGTAGCTCGTGCTGACGGTCGAGTGGTTGCGGTTGCCAAATTCGGCGCCCACCGCCGTGGTCGTCATCTCGCACATCTCGATGGCCAGGTAGATAGCGATATGGCGTGCTTTGGCGATATTGGCGTTGCGACGCGGGCCGATGAGCTCCTCGTGCGTCACGCCGTACTGCTCTTCGATGACGGACTGAACCGTCTGGACGTTGATCTTTTTGGCCGATGTGTCGAAGTACTGGCTGGCGATGGCATCGATATCGTCAAAGGTGAGCTCCCCGCCCTCGCGCTCGCGGTCGCCCGCCTCGCCGGCGCAGCGCTCGCAGAAGCTCTCGAGTTCGCGGATGTTGGTGCCTGAGACCTCGGCCATGTGTTTAAAGTGCTCGTCGGTCAAGTGTCCGCCGTCGCCCCCATAGGCCGCCAGCAGCGAGTCGTCGCCTGCCTCGGGAGCGGCGACGATGGTGTTCTCGTAATAGCGCTGCAAGATCTTGTATTTCATCTCGTAGCTGGGTTCTGCGACCAGGCAGAGCATGCCGGCGTTGAAGCGGCTGGTCAGACGCTCGTCCATGCTCAGGTCCTTGGGGGCGCGGTCTGCCGCGATGACGACCTTCTTGTTGTTGCGGATGAACTCGTCCATGAGCTGGAAAAAGTAGTCCACGCTCGCGCGCTTGCCGATGATGTTTTGGATGTCATCGATGATGAGCACGTCCACGCCGTGGTACGCCTGCATGATGGGGGCGTTGCTCTTCTTTTGGCGGTCGAACTCGGTCATCAGGTCGTCCAGATATGCCTGGGAGTTGGCATACTTGACCTTGATCTCGGGCGACTTCTCGGCGAGCTCGTTTTTGATGGCAAGCAGCAGGTGCGTCTTGCCCAGGCCCGATTTGCCGTAGATGAACAGTGATGTGCACGTGCCGCGCTCGTCCGCGAGGGCGGCAAACTTGAGTGCCGAGCGATAAGCATGGCTGTTCTCGGGGCCGTAGACAAAGTTCTCAAAGGTAAATTTTGAGTTCGCGGCGAGCGGGGCTCCATCCGTATTCTGCTCGGCCGGCACGGTCGGTGCTGGCACGGGTGAGGCGGGGGTCGCAGCTTGCGTGGATTTAGTCGGCGCTCCGCCCTTCATCTGGTTCATCATGCGACGAAAATCATCGGCCGAGAGCGTGTTCTTGATTGCAATGCCCGAATCCGCGCCCGCCGCTGCGTCGTGAGCGATGGGCATGTGCGTGACGGGCGCGTTCGTTGACGTCGCCGCCGCGGTCGGCAACGGTGCCATGGTTTCACGGGAAACATCGCTGTGCTGGTGCTCGATTGTCGGCACGTCGCCTGCGGAGGTCGGTGCCGCCGGGGAAGCGGCGGGAGCCGTGGCGGGCGCCGTCGCGGCAGCGGATTCCGTTGCGGCGCCTTGCGGTGCCACGATGTCGAGCGCGATCGGTGCAAAGGCGATTTCTTCCAGATAGGCCTCAATAGTCGGCTGATGCTTTTTGAGCTGCGCGATGGCAAAGCGCGAGGGGGCCTCGATCGTGAGCGTATCTTCGGTCAGGCTTATGGCCCGCGATTGCCCCAGCATGTTGATGAGGCGTGCATCTTGGCCGTCGCGCTGGCAAAAGGCGATGGCATCCCCCAGGATGATGCTTGCTTCCTCGTCCACTGTCTCTCCCGTTCTTTAGCTCTGAGCTCGCACGCGAGCGGCGCCGAGTTCGGTCAGATGGTATTTCTGGCCATGCTTGATGACCAAGCCGGCCTGCGCCAAGTCATTGAGCGTGCGTGACCAAGTGGGGGCCGAGTTTCCAAACGCCCTCGCCAGATCGGTTGCACCGCACGCTTGATTTTGCGCCAGATAGCCCAGCGCGGCGTTGCCGCGATCGCTTACGAACACGTCCGGTTGTGGCTGCGCATACTGATTTGCTGCATTAGGATACATCATTTGAGCTGCTGGTTGTTGAGAACTCTGCATCGGCGGCATTTGCTGTTGAAAACTTTGAGGCCACTGTTGGTAAGGCTGCAGAGGCATCTGTTGGGCCCAGGGGTTGTACTGCTGCTGCGGCATCTGCTGGTACGGCTGCTGATATCCCTGCTGGTACTGCTGCGGGAACTGCTGGCCATACCCCAGTGGCGGCATCTGCTGATATGGATATCCCCGTTGGTACGGCTGATAGCCCATTTGCTGGCCACCCGGTGCCCCCGTCGCCTGCTGCATTGCTGCTGCATCCTGATCTGCCAGCGGCATGGCCTCTGGCATGTTTGGCGTCATCGACATAGATGCCGCCTGGGGCTCTTGTGTGGGAAGCATTCCGGGCTGCTGCATCTGCCCCACGGGGGGCTGCATCTGCTGCGTTGCCATGGGCTGCTGCGCAAAAGCTCCCGGCAGGGGATATGTGGGCTGCTCCGTCTCGGGCCGCACGGCAGCACCGCGTCCGCCGGCACGCTCGATTTCCTGCACGCGTTTAGGGTTCAGGCTTACCGTAACCACGGTGCCGTTGCCCATGTTGTCCTCGATGGATACGGCACCGCCGGCGTTTTCCAAATACTCCTGCACCATGGGAAACCCTGCTCCGGTTCCACGGATATAGCGCTTCATCTTGCTGTTTGCGCTGGTAACGCCAAAGTCGAAAGCGCGTTCCTTGTCGTCGATGCCGGGTCCTTGGTCAGCAAAGCGGATGGTGTCTCCGCCGTCCAGAATCGAGATGATGGGCTCTGCAAAGTGTGCGTGGATAAAGTTTTCGACAATCTCGCGGATGACCATGAGCGAGATATGGCCACCTTGTTCTTTCATGCACTGGTAGACGGTGTTGGTCGTCTCTTCCAAATACGTGCGGACATCTTGCGGATCAATGACGATCACACGCGGTGTCGACAGCATGTCGTCATAGACGGCGATGCGCGCGGCGTACATGGCTTTTGGCGCCTGCGTTGTCGTCTGTTCACCTTCGTCACGCTCTTCGCGCACGCCGGTGATGTGCTCGTTGTCGGGTGCCGGGTCTCCGGAATCGACCATGGTGTAAAAGTCGTCAGACATGCCGCTCGCAATCTTCCAAAAGGTTTCGAACAAATAGTAGCTCACCGTGCAATGTTTCTCATCTTTCGACAAACTTTCAAAACCTGTTGAAAACTTTGGAAAACGGACGAAAAGTTCTCAACATTGCCAACATGACCTGTTGAAAACTCGATGAAATATCGTGAAAAGTTGCCATGCACCGCTAAATCGAGCTTGGCTTATGGGGGAACCGTGTGAACTGCGCAACCTTTTACCTTTGATTTCTTGACATTTGAACATTGATTTCCCTACAATCTTCAAGCTCACGTGTCTATATCTGCGTCCGCGTCCCCGCGGACACTCGAAATGCAGCAGGAGGAACTTAAGATGAAGCGTACGTATCAGCCTAATAAGCGTAAGCGTGCCAAGACCCATGGCTTCCGTGCCCGTATGGCCACTAAGGGTGGTCGTGCCGTGCTCGCCCGTCGTCGCGCCAAGGGCCGCAAGCGTCTCACTGTCTAGCAGCGATACACACATCTCGCATGAAGACTATTAAGTCTCGGCAAGATTTCGAGCATGTGTTCAGTCAGGGGCGTCGTTTCAATCACCCTCTGATTCGAATGACCATATGTGAATCGGTTGGCGAAGGCGACTCCGGAAGGGTCGCCTTCGTTGGTGCTAAACGGCTCGGTTGTGCTGTCGTGCGCAACCGTTCTAAGCGTGTGATGCGCGAGGCCGCCCGCAGCTGTGGATTTCCCGTTGCGGGTTATGACATCATCTTGTTTGCAACTCCCAAGACGAGGGTTTCCTCGCCGCAGGAGATGGACAAGGCGTTGCGTTCGCTTATGAAGCGCGCCGGCGTTGCCGGGGAGGAGCGATGAGCAATCACGTTTTGCGACGTGTTGCCATCGCTCCTATTCGCATATATCAACAGGTTATTTCGCCCTTATTGCCTGACGCCTGCATTTATTACCCAACGTGCTCGCAATACGCCATCCAGGCGATTGAGAAGCACGGTGTTTTGAGAGGCTGCTGGCTTGCCGTGAGGCGCATCGCTCGCTGCAATCCCCTGCACGTCGGCGGTTATGACCCTGTGCCCTAGCGGGCACTCGCTATCGGAGGAAAACTTACATGTGGGATTGGATCGTTAACATCCTTTTCGAGCTGCTCAAGCTCATCCAGACCTTTGCGGTCGACTGGGGCCTGTCCATCATCATCCTGGTGGTCATCATCCGTCTGCTGCTGACGCCGCTCATGCTCAAGTCGACCAAGTCGACGGCTCGCATGCAGGTGCTGCAGCCCAAGATGCTCGAGATCCAGGAGCGCTATGCCGACGATCCCCAGCGTCAGGCCGAGGAGATGCAGAAGTTCTACAGCGAGAACAAGTTCAACCCCATGGCTGGCTGTCTGCCGCTGCTGATTCAGATGCCTATCCTGTTCGCCCTGTTTACATTGCTGCGCAACCTGCCGCAGTACTTTAACGACGGCACGTTCTCGTTTTTCAACATCCTGCCCGACCTGACCACCACGCCGAGCGCTTCCTTTGCCGATGGCTTTATGGTTGCACTGCCTGCGCTGGTTTGCCTGATCCTGTTCGCCGTCCTGACCCTGATTCCGCAGCTCTATATGTCGCGCAACCAGACCGGCCAGCAGGCTCAGAGCATGCGTATGATGGCCGTTGTCATGACGGTCATGATGCTTTGGATGGGCTGGAGCCTTCCCGTTGGTGTTCTGCTGTACTACGACGTCTCGTCTGCTTGGCAGGTTATCCAGCAGATTTTTGTGACGCAGAAGGTCATCGACAAGGCGAAGGCCGATGAGGAGGAGCGTCTTAAGAACGCTCCGCTGCAGGTTGAGGTCATTCGTCGAGAGAAGAAGCCGCGCCCGCACAAGAAGAAGTAACGGGATATCAATCTTATTTAGGTACCTAACTTTTGGAGTACGTTATGTCTGAAGAGATCATCGAGGATATGCTTGAGGAGGTTGCCCCGCAGGTCGCGGGCGATTATCCCGAGATTGCACAGCGCTACAAGGCTGGTGAAGAGCTGACCGATGAGGAGCTCGACACCATTGCCGATGTTGCGATTTCCATCCTGCGTTCCATCCTTTCGCACTTCGATGCCGCCAACTCTCCTATCGATGAGTATGAGGGCGACGAGGGTGAGCTGATTTTGGATGTAACGGCTCCCGACCTTGCTGTTCTCATTGGCCGTCATGGTCGCACCCTTGATGCCCTTCAGGTTATGTTCTCTTTGCTGGTGAGCCGCAAACTTGGCTTTAGGTATCCGGTTGTAGTGGACGTAGAGGGATACAAGAGTCGCCGTCAGGACAAGGTTGCTTCCATGGCTCAGTCTGCTGCCGAGCGCGCTATCCGTACTCATAAGAGTGTGTCGCTTCCGCCTATGAATGCCTATGAGCGTCGACTGGTTCATATTGCGCTTCGTGGTAATGATGCAGTCGATACTCACTCCGAGGGCTCTGACCCTGATCGCCATGTGGTAATTGTTGCTCGATAATCTACTCGAGCTTATGCTAAGGGGACGTGGTTTCCACGTCCCCTTTTTTTGTCAAAAGTTCTCGATACACTGATTTTTGTCAGAAAGGTGCTTCTGTTGTTTGTACTTACTGATCAGCAGGCTGAAGAGATGCTGAGCCGTCTAACTTACTATTGCAAAGAATATTCCTTGAGCGTAAATGATGCTGAGCTAAGGAAATGTATTCAGCATTTGGATTTGGTTCTGGAAACAAATAAGACAACCAATCTCACCCGTATTCTTAACGTAGAAGATGCTGCAGTACTTCATATTCTTGACTCGCTTGTTTTGCTTCCTTATATCAATAAGGCTCCTGAGGGGGCTTTGCTCGATATGGGAACAGGTGCGGGTTTCCCTGGTATTCCATTAACGATAACCACGCATCGTAAAGCTACTTATATTGACTCTGTTGGCAAGAAGGTTGATGCTTGCAATTCTTTTGTTCATGCTCTGGGATTGAAACATGCTCATGCGGTTCATGATCGTCTTGAAGAATATGCTCGAAGCCATAAGAAGCAGTTCTCTGTCGTAACCGCTCGCGCACTCGCCCCT
Source organism: Collinsella sp. CLA-SR-H006 (assembly GCF_040097075.1). Taxonomy (NCBI): domain Bacteria; kingdom Bacillati; phylum Actinomycetota; class Coriobacteriia; order Coriobacteriales; family Coriobacteriaceae; genus Collinsella; species Collinsella sp. CLA-SR-H006. Next base: position 87,665 of record NZ_JBBNPD010000007.1, read on the forward strand.
CTACCGATTCTTGTTGAGTATGCGGCTCCGTACCTTAAGGATGGAGGGCTATTTGTTATCACGAAGGGCAATCCATCGGATGAGGAGCTTGCTTCCGGCATGTCAGCAGCTAAGATTTGCGGCTTCACTTTGCTTCTGAATGACGCAATCGATTTGCCTGAGGGCTTGGGCCATAGGGAGTTCATTGTTCTTAAGAAGAGTCATCCAGCATCCGTTTCATTGCCTCGTGTAAATGGCATGGCAAAGAAGAATCCGCTTGCTTAGATGTTTCACGTGAAACATAATGGATAGTAATTACTTGCCATGTTTCACGTGAAACATGGCAGTTGATATCGAATCGGAATGTTTCACGTGAAACATCCTCCGTTTGACAGCTTTAATACACACCAGGAGGGACCGTGGGATTTCGCGACGTTAAGCGTTCGAAGAGCGCTAAAGACACGCGTATTATTGCAATCATCAATCAAAAAGGCGGTGTCGGTAAGTCAACGACGGCTGTAAACCTTGCAGCAGCACTTGGTGAGCAGGGTCGTAAGACGCTCATTGTCGATTTTGATCCGCAGGGAAACAGCACAAGCGGATTTGGAATTGAAAAAGAAGACCTTGACCACTGCATCTATGATGCATTGTTGAATGATGTGCCCGCAGAATCGCTTGTTCTTGATACGAATTGCAAAAAGGTATTCGTAATTCCGGCAACAATTCAGCTTGCAGGCGCCGAAATTGAGCTCGTAAGCGCAATTGCTCGTGAAACTCGCCTCAAAGATTTGCTTGAACCTATTCAAGATGAGTTCGATTTTATATTCATTGACTGTCCGCCCTCGCTTGGTTTGCTGACTATTAACGCATTGACCGCCGCAGACAGCGTTCTTATTCCGATTCAGTGCGAGTATTATGCACTTGAGGGCGTTACGAAGCTACTTGAATCAATGAAGATGGTCAAATCGCGTCTAAATAAGGGCTTGGATACGTATGGCGTACTTATGACCATGTATGACTCGAGGACATCACTGTCGAATCAGGTTGTTGAAGAGGTTCAGTCGTACTTTGGTGATAAGGCCTTTAAGACGTTGATTCCCCGTACTGTTAAAATCTCTGAAGCTCCTTCTTTTGGAGAACCGGTTATTACTTATGCACCGCAAAATAAGGGTGCAAAAGCATATATGAATCTTGCAAAAGAGGTGATCAAGCGTGCCTAGCCCTAAAAAGCGCAGTGGATTAGGTCGTGGATTGAGCGCACTGGTTTCTGAAGCTGAATATGAAACCGGTGGTTCGTCTGCTGCAGCGACTTCTGAAACCAAGCTGCCCATCGAGGATATTGTTCCCAATCCGAATCAGCCTCGAATTCACTTCAATGAAACTGAACTTCGTGAGCTAAGCGAGTCTATCCAGGAACACGGTGTTTTACAGCCGCTCTTGGTTCGTAAACATGGCAACGGATATGAAATCATTGCTGGCGAGCGTCGCTATCAGGCATCCAAACTGGCAGGCCTTGAAGAGCTGCCAGTCATCATTAAAGAAGTTAATGATGAAGAAATGCTTGCTCTTGCACTTATTGAAAACCTTCAGCGTTCTGACCTAAATCCTGTAGAAGAGGCAAAAGGCTATCGTCAGCTCATTGATGCAAGTGGGATGACCCAGGAGGCTCTATCAAAGGCTGTCAGCAAGTCACGTTCTGCAATTACAAATTCGCTTCGCCTTCTGGATCTTCCTGAAGTCGTCCAGCAGATGATATTTGAAGGAAAGCTCACGGCAGGTCACGCTAGGGCAATCCTTGCCGTTCCATATGAGGATGCCAGAATTAGGCTTGCGGAGAAGGTTGTTGCAGAAGGTCTTTCGGTCCGTGCGACAGAAAATCTTGCTCCGTTATTTTCTGCCGGAGAGACACCAAAGACCTCTAGGCCTGCAACACCACAGTCGTTCAAGAAAGCCGCGCGCGTTCTTCGTCAGGTATTTAGTACTAACGTGCGCGTGAAGAGTTCGCGTGGAAAGAACAAGATTGAAATTGAGTTCAAAGATGAGGAAGAGCTCTCTCGTATTCTTGGCGAAATGATTCAGTTCGATCAAGGAGGCCAAGATGAGGAATAAGATTTTAACAGCGATTGCATTGGTGACGACTGTCGCGGCTGGTACCTTTGCTGGCTATAAGATCGCGACAGACGATGAACTTCGAGGTCGTTTGCTTCGTGGCGCGCAAGATATCGTCGATACTTCCAAAAAGAAAATGGATGTTATGACGGAAGATGTTGCCATGCGTACTGCTCAGGTAACGAAGAATCCCAAGATTAATCAAGGTTGGGTTAGCAACCAATGGGAAAATGTAGGCTATTAGGTACCTAACAATTACTCAGCATATATTGAGGGGTCCTTGTCCGGTTCACGAGACAAGGACCCCTTATTTTGGCCGTAAAAAATGGGACAGGTAGCAGCTGATTCAAAATAAAGGTCAATAAATGAAACGACCCCGGTTGCATATTCTGTAACCGGGGTCGTTCGATGTTTCACATGAAACGTTTTGGGGTGCGACTCCCCTATGCGTTCTTCTGAACTTTGAAGCGCTGCTTCAGTTGTCCGCAAGCGGCGTCAATATCGTTACCACGGGAGTTACGAATCGTGGTCTCGATGCCACGGGACTCAAGACGACGCTGAAGATCCTCAACCTTATGAATCGGCGACGGCTTGAGCGGGCTGCCCTCGATGTCGTTAAGCTGAATCAGGTTAACGTGGCACAGCGTTCCCTCGCAGAAGTCGCAGAGCGCCTGCATCTCGGGATTCGTATCGTTAACGCCTTCGATCATGGCATACTCATAAGTCGGGCGGCGGCCAGTCTTCTCGGTGTAGAGCTGAAGCGCCTCGTGAAGGCGAAGCAGCGTGTACTTCTTAACACCGGGCATGAGCTTATTGCGCGTCGACTGAATGGCGGAATGCAGAGAAACGGCAAGCGTGAACTGCTCGGGGATATCGGCAAATTTGCGAATACCGGGAATAACGCCGCTGGTGGAGACGGTGAGGTGACGAGCACCGATACCAATGCCATCGGGGTCGTTGAGGATTCGCAGCGCCTTGAGAACCTCATCGTAGTTGGCAAACGGCTCGCCCTGGCCCATGAAGACAACGCTTGTTGCACGTTCGCCAAAATCATTCGAGACATGCAACACCTGGTCGACGATCTCTTGAGCGGTCAGAGAGCGCTTGAGGCCGTTGAGACCGGTAGCGCAAAAAGCACAGCCCATGCCACAGCCAGCCTGAGTAGAAACACAGACGGAGAGTTTATTGCGACGAGGCATACCGACAGTCTCGACGGAAATGCCGTCGTGGTACTCGAGCAGATACTTGCGCGAGCCGTCTTTGGAAACCTGCTTGATAAGCTCCGTCGGCGTGTCAAAGGCAAAAGCCTCTTTAAGCTGCTCGCGGAAGGCCTTGGGAAGGTTGGTCATATCGTCAAACGAACAAACGTTCTTCTCAAAGACCCATTCGATGAGCTGTTTCGCGCGGAAGGCGGGCTGGCCAAGTTCTGCCACGAGCTCGCGAATATCGTTTTGGCTCAAGTCGCGAATGTCCTGAGATTTAGTCCTGGGATTCATGGAAGCCTTTCGATTTTGGGGAAACGTAGAGGGTATCGCTACAATATGGTATCAGCTGCAGAAATTATAGAGGAGGAGTCTGCCCATGCCGGGTAAAAGCCTAGAGAACATGCACGTAGCGGTCTTGGCGGGCGGTCATTCCGCCGAGCGCGAGATCTCGCTCAATTCGGGAAAGAACGTCGTGGTGGCCTTGAAGGAGGCCGGCTACACCTCGGTGGAGCTGCTCGACACGGCCGCTGATGACTTTATGGTAACCATGGCGACTGGCGGTTTCGATGTGGCGTTTATCGCCATGCACGGTGCCGGCGGCGAGGATGGCGCCATGCAGGGTGCCATGGAGACCCTGGGTATCCCCTACACGGCGTCGGGTGTGCTCGCGAGCGCCTGCGGTGCCGACAAGGAGGTCTCGAAGCTCCTATACGCTAAGGCGGGCATTCCCATTGCCCCCGGCCTGGCGCTCGAAGTGGGCGATGAAGTCGATATCGATCATATCGTCGAGGTTTGTGGCGAGCACTGCTTTGTGAAGCCGGCCGTAAACGGTTCCAGCTATGGCATTTCCCTGGTCCATGAGCCCTCCGAGCTTCCCGCGGCAATCGCCAAGGCGTTTGAGTACGGCGACAAAGTGCTGGTCGAGAAGTGCATCGAGGGTACCGAGATCACCGTCGGCGTATACGGCGAAGATGACGTGCGCGCTCTGCCGATTGTCGAGATTCGTAAGCCCGAGGACTGCGAGTTCTACGATCTGGACGTGAAGTATGTCGACCCTACGGACATCCATCGCATTCCGGCGCAGATTTCACCCGAGAATTACGCTCGTGCCCAGGAGCTTGCCTGTGCTGCTCACAAGGCCCTCGGTTGCCTGGGTATCTCGCGCAGCGACTTTATCGTGAGTGAGGACGGCCCCGTTATCCTCGAGACCAATACCATTCCCGGCATGACCGATACGTCGCTGTATCCGGACGAGATCCGCCACACCGACGACATGACGTTCCCGCAGGTCTGTGACAGCCTGATCCGTATGGGCCTTCGTCGAGCGGGCATTGCATGCTAATCGAGGACGCGGTTTCGTCAGGAACGCCGCAGTTTGTCATCGACTCCTATGCCACGATTGCCGAACGCGCCAAAACGCAGTCCTTCGGCCTTATCGAGGAAGATGTAATTGTCCTCGATACCGAGACCACAGGTCTTTCGGTGCAGGACAACGAGCTGATCGAGATCTCGGCGGCCCGTCTTTCGGGCCGCGAGATCGTCGACCGCTTCGATACCTTCGTGCATCCCAAGCAGCTGATTCCCGCCGAGATTACCGAGCTCACGAGCATTACAAATGCCGATGTGGCAGATGCCCCGTCGGCCGTTGAGGCCGTAGCCGCTCTCGCCGATTTTGTCGGTGGTTGCCCGGTAATCGCACATAACGCCACGTTCGACCGCTCGTTTATCGAGTCGGTCAAAGGCGGCGTCAACGTGAGCGATATTTGGATCGATTCGCTGGCGCTGTCGCGCATCGCGCTTCCGCGCCTGGCCTCGCACAAGCTGTCTTTTATGGCCGATCTGTTTGGCTGTGACTCGGTATCACACCGTGCCAATGCCGACGTCGACGCCCTGTGTGGCGTATGGCGCGTGTTGCTCGTGGCACTCACCGACTTGCCCCAGGGCCTCATGGCGCGCCTAGCCGACATGCATCCGGACGTGCCTTGGTCCTATCGTCCAATCTTCTCATTCTTGGCGGGGCAGAACCCTGGTTCTATCTTCTCTCTCAGCGCCGCTCGTGCTGACGTTCTCAAGGCCGATCGCGCCGACGATCGGGTGGACGCCGACGAACTGCCGGTCCTCAAGATGCCGAGTCGTGAGGAGATTGAGGCAGACTATGCGCCAGGTGGCCTGGTCAATCGCATGTATCCCACCTACGAGCCGCGTGATGAGCAGATCGCGATGGCGCTCGAGGTCCGCGATGCGCTGGTCACGGGCACTCATCGTGTAATTGAGGCGGGCACAGGCGTCGGCAAATCGATGGCCTATCTGGTGCCTTTTGCCGAGGCAGCGCGCCGTAACAACATCACGGTTGGTATTGCGACCAAATCGAACAATCTAGCCGACCAGCTCATGTACCATGAGCTTCCAAAACTTGCCGAGCAACTGGAAGGTGGTCTGTCATTTTGCGCTCTCAAGGGGTATGACCACTATCCGTGCCTGCGCAAGCTTGAGCGCATGAGCCGCGGCCAGGTCGAGATTACCACCAAGCGCGATCCGGCGGACACGCTCACGGCGGTCGCGGTCATTATGGCGTACGTCTGCCAATCAGCCGATGGCGACCTCGACTCACTTGGCATTCGGTGGCGCAGCGTCAACCGCCCCGACTTTACGACGGCCTCGCGCGAGTGTGCTCGTCGCCTCTGCCCGTTTTTCCCTGATAAATGTTTGGTCCACGGCGCTCGCCGTCGTGCGGCGCATGCCGATGTGGTGGTCACCAACCATTCCCTGCTGTTCCGCAATGTTGCGGCCGAGGGCAGGATTTTGCCTCCGATTCGTCATTGGGTAATCGACGAGGCCCATTCTATCGAGCGCGAGGCGCGCCGTCAGTGGGCGCGCGTGGTGTCGGCGGACGAATCACGCGTTCTGTTTGAGCGCCTGGGTGGCTCGAGCACCGGTGCGCTAAGCCAGGTTTCCCGTGATTTGGCAACCTCCGAGGGCTCTACGCTCTATCTGGGCCTTACTGCCAAGGCGACGTCGACGGTTGCGCGCGCGAGCACGGCAATCGCCGACGTGTTCGATGGCGTTCGCGAGCTCGGCCGCCGTGCCCGTGGGGGTTATGACAATGCCAATCTATGGATTGGCCCCGAGCTGCGCGAATCTGACGACTGGCATGATTTCTTACCGTCGGCCTACGCTGCCATCGATGCATTGGAACGAGCTGACAAGAGCGTCGACGCGCTGGTGCAAGCCGTCGCCGCCGACAAGCCCGAGGTTGTTGTCGACCTGGGTGATATCTCGCGCCGCCTGCACGAGCTGGCCGAGAACCTCAAACTCATCATTGATGGCACCGATGAACACTACGTGTATTCGCTGCAGGTCAATCGCAGGTTGCGCGCCGGCGGAGAGTCAATGACCGCAGAGCGCATCGACATTGGCGAGGCCTTGGCAACCGAGTGGCTGCCCGAGGTTCACACGGCTATCTTTGCCTCGGCGACCATGACGGTGTCCAAAAGCTTTGAACACTTTAACCACGCGGTCGGCCTCGATCGCATCGGTGCTTCAACATCCTCATCGTTGCACTTGGACTCGAGCTACGACTTCGATTCGAACATGGCTGTAGTCGTTGCGGGCGATATCCCCGATCCGCGCGATCGTGAGAGCTATCTTACGGCGCTCGAGCGCGTGCTGGTCGACGCCCATCTTGCCATGGGCGGATCGGTGCTCACACTGTTCACCAATCGGCGCGACATGGAAGACCTGTACGCCCGCGTTGAGCCCAAGATGGCCCGTGCGGGCCTGGAGCTCAACTGCCAGCAGCGCAACTCATCTCCTCGTCGCCTGCGCGACCGGTTTATCAACGAGCCGACCTCGTCGCTTTTTGCTCTTAAGGCCTTTTGGGAGGGATTCGACGCCAGCGGCGAGACGCTGCGCTGCGTCATCATTCCCAAACTGCCGTTCTCGAGCCCTACGGACCCGCTCTCGTGCGAGCGCAACCTGCGCGAAGACCGCGCTTGGGCGCGCTATTCGCTGCCCGAGGCGGTGCTCGAGGTCAAGCAGGCGGCCGGCCGCCTTATCCGCTCGTCGACCGATTGCGGCGTGCTGATTCTGGCCGACCCGCGCCTGGTGACGAAGGGCTACGGAAAGAAGTTCTTAACGTCGCTGCCCACAAGCTCCTACCAGCGCATCGAATCGGCGCAGATCGGGCACTATCTGCAACTGTGGCGCGCACGCCACGAGCGGCGGCGCTAAAGCGGACAGACGAGGGTTTTTGCCATATCGCACAGACGCTTTGACAGGGCGGGGTCATCCAAGATGCGGATGGCTCCGCCCGCTGCGATTATCTGGCTCAGTAGCCAACGCTCGGAGCCGTAATGCACGGTTACCGTTGCCATGTCTGCCCCGCTGCGCTCGATTAGGGTGATGCCGGCCCAGTCCAGATACTCCGCCATATCGAATGGCATCAAGAGCTTTGCGCTACGCTGCGTCCGAGCAAGGGAATCGTGGAGGGATGTGACGTCCGGTGCATGAGGCACGACGGAGTCTTCCGTCAAGGCGAGTCCCTCGATTTTATCCATGCGATAGGTGCGCTGCTCATCGACCGCGATGTCCCAGGCAATCAGGTATGTTTGGTCGCCGTTTGCCGTAATGCGCAAGGGGTCGACCAGACGCTCACGTGGCCGTGCATCGTCCATCGAGCGATACGAGATGCGGCAGCGAACGCCGTCCTGAATGGCGCAGCTCAGCTGCTGCCAGTGCGACCCGTGGTTGACGGTGTCAAAGACGCGCTGATTATAGCCGAGCTCTTCGGGTAGAAGAGCATGTCGAATCCGAGCCGCCGCCTGGGGCTCGATCCCCAACGATTCAAGTTCATGGTTGAGCACAGCGCCCTCGGCGGCACTCAGGCGCAGCGGTAGCACACGACCGGCGTCACCGGTGAGGACCACACGCTCGCCGCGGCATTCGCAGATGATGCGCGCGCCCGATTCTCGGTCCGCGAGCGTCGAGACGATCTCGAGAATCTCGTCGAGCGACACCCCCGTGATGTCAAAGCGACTGCAAATCTCGGTTCGTGTCATGCCGCTCTCGCCGGCGGCGTAGAGGGCTTCCATGATGTCGATGGCGCGCGAGAGTCTCTGCTCGCTGGTGAGTTTACGCACGGGCATGCTCGTGCACCGTCCTTTCAATGAGGCGGTTCCACGCCTGCTTGAGCGATTTGGGGGCCACGGGCCTCATGCCGTCCACGGCGTGGGCCATGCAAAATGAGGCGGCGGCTTCAAGGTCACGCACGTCAACGGTCCAGGTCCATCCCGCATCGGTGTGTGCGAGCTCACCTCGCCCGCGCGTGAGGCCGTTGATCATATCGATCTGCGTCTGAGGGGCGAACGAGAACGTGGCTGCAACGGGCGGTCGGTCGGCAAAATCGAATTCAAAGAACAGATAGTCGTTGAGATTGAAGTCCGCAGGGATGGCGTAGGCCTTCGAAGGACGCCAAGCGCGAACGATACGGTCGCAGCGGAATGTCCTGATGCCGTCGGTGACATTGTCGAGGCCGCAGAAGTACGCCACGCCCTCGCGTTCGAACATGCCGTAGACGCAGACGGTACGTTCTTTCTGCTCGCCGCGTCCGTTCTGATATAAAAATCGCAGCGCGCATCGCTCGGCAAAGGCGCTCCATACCGCATCGACGGTGGGAGAGCGGCGGATTGGTGCTTCGTCCACCGTCGTCCTACCGGTGAGATAGGCAATCTTGGAGCGAATATCGGCAAGCGGTGCGGCAAAAGTGGACGAGCCGGCCGCTAGTGTCTGGTCGATGGCGTTGAGCAGGATATCGGCGTCGTCTGCGGTGATGAGGCCGCCTGCTGCAAAGGTGTGCTCGCGGTCGATTGTCCACGAGCTTTCCTCGGTCTCCTGCGCACCGGCGGGGCGAACCTCCTTGATTAAGATGCCGCGTTCGAGCAGCTTGTCACGATCGCGTCGAAACTTGCGCTTATCCGAGTCGATATTGCCCGAGCCATATCCCAGGTCAGAATCCAAGACGATCTGCTCGGTCGTCAGCGGTTCGGGGGAGCTATTGAGCACAAAGAAAAGATTGAGGATGCGCTGAGCCGTTTTATCGAAACTGGGCTCCGAATTTCCCTTTTTAATTGTCTCGGTCGTGTCGCTTGCCGTCATAGAGTCCTCGCATGAGAAGGTGGTTTGCTGCCATGATTTTAGTCCGATATGGAGATTAGGCTATATCCTTGTCCGCTCGGGGCGTTAAGATGGCCCGAATTCGGTCGTTTGCGCTCGCTCGGGGTATACTTTCGACTATATACGGTTCTAATGTGCATGCATTGGGCCTATTTGTCGGATTATGGATGTGGAGCGCACATGGCGAACACCCAGAACTATATTAACCACCTGCTGCAGAACACCGGCATTACGCCGGCATGCAGCGAAGAAGAGCGCTTGGCTGCCGAAGATATCGCTCAGATCTTCCGCAACCACGGCTTTGACCCCGAGGTTCAGGAGTTCAATGCCCCAGCGCCCAGTAGGTTGGCATTTGCCGTTACCGGTATTCTTGCGTTTGCCGGCGCCCTGCTGATGGGCATCGGCGGCGGTATCGGCTTGGTCGGCACCTTGCTGGCCATTGTCGGCGCCGTTCTTTACGTGCTCGAGCGCACGGGCCACCCCGTGGTTTCGCGCCTGGGCAAGACGGGCGTGAGCCAAAATGTCATCGCCTACCACAAGGCCTCGGGCCCGCTCGCGTCCCCGCGTAACCGCCCGGTGGTCGTTGTCGCACACTACGACTCTCCCCGTGCTGAGCTGCTCGCCCGCGAGCCTTATGCTTCGTATCGTGCGCTCATCGCCAAGCTGTTGCCCGTTGCCACGGTTGCCCCCGCTGCCGTTGCCATCCTGCGTATTCTGCCGCTCCCCGGCGCGCTCAAGGTTCTGCTGTGGATTGTCGCGATCCTCGCTTCCCTCGTTGCACTTGCCAACGCGGCAAACATCATCTCTAACCGCCACATTCTTCCCTATACGTCCGGCGCGGTGTGCAACAAGTCTTCTGTCGCCGCTATGCTCGGTGTCATGGACAACGTTGCTCCCTTCCAGGGCGAGAACGAGTTTCCCGACGATGTTCCGTTCGATACCTATTTTGGGGAGCAGAAACGTCGTGCCGAGGAAATGGCGCGCGCGGCGGCGGAGTATGCCGCGGCCCAGCAGCAAAACGACTACGGCAACACCATCGAGTACGAAGAGCCTACCTACGCCGAGGACGAGTTCGGTCAGCCGATTGCTCCCGACGCTCAAACCGAGCCCGAACAGGGCGAGGCTTTTGACGAGCAGATCGAGGGCTTTGAGGGTGCGTCTGCCGACGAGACGCTGATCGGCGCCATCGTGCCCGAGAATCAGAATCAGGCTGCCCAGGCCGAAGAGTTCAATGACGAGGTTCCCGCTGCTGAGCCGGCGGAGGAGCCTGCCGCGGCCGAGCCCGAGCCCAAGCTCTATCGCAACGCCGCCGGCAACATCCGCTTTGGTTCGGATGCCATCCGTGCGCTCGGAATGCTTCCCGAGTCCTGCACGCTCGATTACGAGGAGGGCGAGGAGCCGACGTTTGAGCCCGAGCCTGCGCCCGTTGTCACTGCGGATGATGAGTCTGCCGCGGTTACCGCTGCCGTTGCCGAGCCCGAGGCGGTGTCTGCGATCGATCCCGCGGCAGGACTGGACATTTTGGCTCCCGCCGCGCCGGCGCAAGACGTTGCGGACGAGTCTGACGACGATTACGTTGAACAGCCGAGGCGCGTGTCTTACGAGAGCGATACTGATTTCTCTGCCGAGATTCCCGCGGCAACGCCCCATGCCGATATTGCATCCGCGTTCTCTTCGATTGGCGCCAGCGCTTCCAGCTTCTTTAAGGGTGCGCTTGCAAAGGGCAGGAAATTTGTCGACGATTTCGAGGAGAAGCGCGCTGCCGCACGCGAGGCTGCCGAGCAGGAGGCTATCGCTCAGCAGCAGGCAGCCGAGGCGTCACGTGAGCGCGCGGCGCAAGAGTTTGAGCAGAACGAGGCTATGCAGTCCGGGCCCGTCGACGCTGCCGAAGCTACGACGTCCTCTGAGTCCCAGCAACCGACGTCAGCGGATGTTGTTGAGGCAACAACGTCTTTCGAGGCTCAGCAGCACGTCGATAGCACCATGTCGTTTGATGCCGCGCAGTTCGATTCCACGATAACGTTTGAAAAGCAAGGCACCGCAATTGCCGAGCCCCTTCCTGTTTCCGATGAGCAGGGCGACGCGGCAGACGATGACGAGCCCATTGATGCTGCCGAGGACGAGTCCGTCGAGGCCAACTCTGACGAAGAGCAATACGCGGCAGCCGATCAAGGTGATTCGACCGAGGTCGAGCAGGAGGAAGTGCCTGCGGTTTCCGAGACTCCCGAGACGGATGAGTCGAGGCCTTACTCCACGCAGATTTTCACCATGCCGACCCCGAGTGGTTCCGGTGCCACGGTTGCCAATGTCGCTCCCACCCAGGACGAAACGGTCGATTCCCTTATGGCCCAGATTTCCTCCCAGGCATCGCCGCGTCCGCAGATGAATGTTCCCGATCCGGCGTCGGCACCGTCGCCTGCACCTTCCTCGTCTCCGCTGGCTTCGGTCCCCGATCCGTCGCTGCCGTCTATGAAGCAGGCAAACGTTGCGTCTCGCACGTCGCTGTTCGACCTTCCCGATCCCTCTGCCCAGGTCAACGACCCCTTTGCTACTGCCCAGGGTCCCGAACCCACATCGGCACCCGTTGCGCCTTCTATGCCCGTTGCGTCGGGCGCGCAGCCGATCGAGACCATTTCGGCTCCCGCCCCGGCGGCACCCAAGTCTCGCAAACGCGGCCTGGGTGGCCTGTTCGGTCGTAAAAGGAAAAACGAGCAGGACAGCATGAGTGATTGGCTGGGCGTCGAAGACGATTACGATGCCAAGAAGTCCGGTCGCGGTATCGGTTCGTGGGATAACTTCGAGGACGATAACGATGGCTGGAAGGGCGGCGCTACGTCTTCCGATGGCGCTTCTTCCGAAGATATGCTCTCGGCTGTCGCCTCTATGGGCGATGATGAGCTGCTCGGTCACGATATCTGGTTTGTGGCAACGGGCGCCTCGGATTGTGATGGCGCCGGCATGAAGGCCTTCTTGGCTTCGCATCGCGATAAGCTCCGCGGCGTATTCTTCATCAATCTTGAATCCGTCGGCGCCGGTAGGCTTTCGGTGGTGACGGTCGAGGGCGAACAGCAGCTGCTCAAGGGCGATCGCCGCATCATGAACCTGGTCAGCAAGGTGTGCAAGTCGTTCCATGTCGATTGTGGCGCGCTCGAGATGCCCTATGCCAAGACCGATGCCTACGCCGCGCTCGAGGCGAGCCGCCGAGCCCTCACCATCGCCGGTGTGGACGGCACACGTCTGGCTTGCGCTCGTACCGAGGACGACCTGCCCCACAATGTCAACCCGACGAACATTGCCACGGTATCCGAGGTCGTTACCGAGGTTATCCGCCGTTCGTAGGCGGAGCTCTAAGGAGTCAACGTGTTTTCGTATATTAAGCGCCATTGGCCTGTCTACGTGATTTTGACCTTGATTGCCATTGCGTTAGGATTTGGGGCCGCCTACATCGTGGGTGCGAAGGGCTCGACCCCCGCCTCCGAAATCAGCGAAGAGGTGGAGCAAGAACAGAGCACGGGTGCCGATGGGATTCCTGAGTCCGAGCAAGCAATCGTTGATGGTGGATCTTCGTCTTCAGAGTAGATACGGCGATTTAAATGATTGAAAGCGGGTGAGCCGGGGGACTGGCTCGCCCGCTTTTTCATCGCGCTAGCGCTTCTTTGGGATCGACCTAAGGCGAGCGAACCATAGGGCTGCGGCACCCGAGGTCAGGAGCGCGGTGATGCAAGCGGCGATGGGAACTGATCCTGTTGCCGGTAGGTCCTGCGGTAGGGTACAGCGTTGAATGACACGGTCCTCGTCATGTGACTCAAGTTTATCGCCACCGCCGTTGCGGCAAAGATCGACGCGTGCGCTGTTGGTGAGTGCAGTTTGGGGCGTATAAGCCGATGTTGCCTGCATGTGCACGACTGCGCCCCGAGCGTCTGTGCCAAGGATTGCGTTTGCATCGTCAAGGTCGTCGTGTTCATCTTTGAGATCATCGCGGGTCCAAGAATCCGCATCGCTTCGAGTCGTAAAGTCGGCGGCTACCGCACCGTATTCAATTCGAATGCCCGTTACGACGGTATTGGATGCAAGGTCGAGTTCTTTCGCCTCGAGTGTGGTGGATTCCGTGGTCGAGATATCCGCCTTCCAGAGGTGCCAACCGTCGTAATCGACGAGGCGACAGTCCTCACCCAGGCTCTCTTTTACTTCGTCGGACTCAAGCCAAGGATTTTCGTGCCCATCGTCAAGTGTCGCGTTTGCCGGCTCATCGACGTCTGTCGAGTCCAACGGCGTCGTGCGATACCATACGTTGCACAGACCGTTGAGGTCGCCGATGGCGACGGGGGTTTCGATTGAGATGAATCTCGCCGTGCCGTCTTTGGCGCACTCAAGATCATCGGTAATCGTAAACTCATCAACCCAAGTAGCGGAATCGTTTCGAGCATCGATGGTATAGGAGAAAAGCCCATCACTATTGGTTTGCGTCGTGGCGCGGTTTTTACCATCGCCGTTAGCCAACAGGCCCTTTTCGATAGGTTGGACAAGTTCCTGACGCTTGTCGACCTGCCCCTTGATCTCGATGGGCGCATCCTTCATCGCGACGGATTGGACTTCTCCCGTATCTTTTATTTCAAACGTTATCTCCTCGGCAAGGTCATAGGTCCGCGGAGACATCATTTCTCGCAACGAGTAGGTGCCAGGTGCAAGATGTTCGACGCGGTGCGGCTTGTCGGATGAGGTCCAGGAGTCTATTTCGGTTTTATCGGGACCATATAAGGTGAGCTGTGCGCCTTCCACTTCCTGCTCACCGCTTGCATCGACCTTGGAGATATCAACCTTGGTGTAATCGTCGGATACGTTAAGCCGTGCTTCTACAACGGGTGTTTTCTGGTCGGCATAAGTAAGGTCGACAATATGGGATGTCCGATCGAGTAAGAAGCCTGCCGGCGCTTGAGTCTCGACAACCTCGTAGCGTGCGGTGCCAGATCCCAGCGGGAGGTCGTCCGCGCGTGCTTCTCCAGTTTCATCTGTCGTGACGGTAGCGACAGTCTCACCGTCGAGCGCGGCAATGCTACCGTCGGGGCGCACGATATCACCCGAGGCACGGATCTCAAAGACGGCGCCCGCGAGGCTGCTGCCGTCTACGGCATCGGTTTTAACGATCCTGATGTTTCCGGTCGCGGCGTGGTCATAATACGAGGCGACTGCAACGGGCGTTAGGTTCATGTCGGCGGGTATGTTTACCTCGATCTCTTCGCCGACAAGATAGGGCTCTTTGGCCGAGGTTTCGCGTACATAATAGGTGCCCGGCACGAGCGATTCGGGCAGTGTGACGGTCCCGGTCGCGTCAGTCGTAAAGGTGTCCATTACGTTATGTGCTGGATACCAGCAAGTTTGTGAGACAGGTTCGTGATTGCTGTCTAGGAGTTGGAAGGTGAATCCGGCTAGTGGAACAGAAGCGCTTGTTTGGGCATCGCGTTTTACAATCTGGAGATGCGTCGACAGCGCGTGGTTGTCTACGATATATTGAAGCTCGGCGCCGTTGGAAATCTGATTGGCCCCGACGGTCCATTCCCCTGCACGTTTAAAACCCTCGGGGACGGTTTCCGGAACCTCGCGAATCGTGTAGCCGGCACGGTCGTATGGGACAGCTCCGTGGACACCGGCGGGTCGCTTGCCTGTGCCGAACCATGCTTCGGGCTGATCTTTGGTGGAGGCAAAGCCATAGATGTTTGTGGTCAGTGTGCCAACAACCTGCTGAGAACTGTTGCTGACAACCTCAAAGACAACACCACCCGCCGGTTGCTCCAGGCCGGATTGGTCGCTATTGCCGTAATCCTTGAATTTGGAAATCTCAAGGTCAAACGCAATGGGGATATCGGAAATGCGAGATTCGATCTCGACCACGCCTGAATCGCCGAGCTGGTCGGCTCCGACGGTATAGGTCCAGCTGTCGTTGGATGGCAGGTAGCCCTCGGGGGTTTTTGATTCGTAGATGGTAAAGGTTCCTAAGGGGACATCGGCGAGGGTGGCCCGACCGCTTTCGTCGGTCGTGAGGATTTGCGCCCATCCAGGGGTTGATTGTGACACACACGTGAACTCTGCTCCTGCGAGTGAAGAACCCACCTGGGGGCCGGCATTCGTCGCGGCATCGAGTTTTACGATATGCAGGTTGATGATGCCGGGCTGTTCATCAATGGCGACCTGTCCACCGTCATTCCCCGTGGTAAAGGCGATGCGATCACGACGGGGGACATAGCCGGCCGGCGCCTTCGTTTCAACTAGGTAGTATGCAGTGTTGGGCAGAAGAGTTGCTTGCGCCCGACCGTTGCTGTCCATCTTGATGGTGCCGACACGCGCGCCGCTGGCGCTCTCAAAAATATCGAATGTTGCCCCGGTAAACTGATAGGTATTGTTTCCGCTGGTAATGGCAGCGTTTGCAGACTGCTTTTGGAAGGAAACAGAGACCGCCGGCAGTACATAGAGCATGTCTTGACGTCTGCTGCCGCCCGATACGGTTCCTAGATAGCGCCGCGCGCGGTGCGGTGCGGCTTTGATGCTTCCTGATTTTGCGCTGTCGTGGAGCCACCGCGCCGCCGCCACGACTTCATTGTCAGCGGTAAAGTGCCCACTCTTGGTTTTGCCCTGAGCGGTCGTGTAGGAGTAGGTACCGTCGACATGGGTAGTGCCGTTGAGCATCCATACGGCAAGCTGGGTTGCGGCGCGGGCGCGATCGGGTGAAAGATGGTAACCGCCAAACGACGTGGCGGTAGGATATCCGTGACAAACGATTGCCGCGAACTCGTCGTCGAGCCACACCCAGCCTTGATCAAAGTTGAGCCATGGGCCGCCCGGCTTGGTGGGGCCGAGGCGCTCCTGGTTCATGCAGTAGGCAATCGAGGCGTCTTGAGCTTCATACTTGCCGATGAAGAAGGGCCCACAATCATCACTAATAGTGCGGAAGCCGAGCTGGTCGTAGCCATCGACGGCAAATGCGGCTCCCGGTGCCAGGCAGCCGAAAAGCAGGAAGAGGAGCAGGAGCAGCGGACCTGTTGCGATTGCGCTGTGGACAGAGTGCGTGGGTGCGTTGGACATGGCTGCTCCTTATCCCTCGTGCGCCGCATGGGGAGGTTGCGACGCGTAGGATGAGGCTACCCCCGAGGTTCATGCGGGTAAGTACCAAAGGCTGACCAAAAGCTTGCCCAATTCCTGACAAATTGAGCTCAAATATAACAATCAAGCAAAAGTGCAGGTAGAAGATAGGGAGAACAGGAGGTCAAAGGTCCTCATCTCCACAATTGACGCGATTTTCAAACGAATCTCCATAGCTAAAACAAGCATCGCCACCCTTGTATCGAACAAGACAACCGCGTTATACTAGCCAACACACAAGCGGGCATCGCCAAGTGGTAAGGCATCAGCTTCCCAAGCTGACACTCGCGGGTTCGAGTCCCGTTGCCCGCTCCAGTAAAAAGCACAAGCACGGCAGCGTTACGTTGCCGTGCTTTTTACTACCAAGCGCCGGGACTCGAACCCGCCAGGGTGCGAGCGTTAAGCAAACGCGAAGCGTTTGTAGCGAGCAGGCGAAGGCGCCGACAGGCGCCTGAAGCCGGTGCGTATTTGCGAAGCAAATACGCGGATGTCCCGTTGCCCGCTCCATCGAGTACGGGGGACCTCGGGAACGTCGGGTCCAACCCGCTGTGCCCGTGCGTGTGCGCGGACCGGGTCTGCCGACCGCAGCCGGTGCGTATTTGCGAAGCAAATGCGCGGACGTCCCCATGCTCGCTCCAATTCCAAAATGTTAGGTTAATGCCTGCTGCCCATACTTGCACCTGCGCACGGTACAATGGTTGGGTTACGACCAACGTGCCAATAACCAAAAAGGAGCCGCTATGATCGATCGCTATACCCGCCCGGAGATGGGACACATCTTCTCCCTCGAGAACAAGTACGCCATTTGGCAGGAGATCGAGGTTCTGGCCTGCGAGGCCCAGGCGGAGCTCGGCAAGATCGGTATTTCCAAAGACGAGGCCCAGTGGATCCGCGACCATGCCAACTTTGAGAAGGCGAAGGTCGATGAGATCGAGGAAGTCACGCGCCACGACGTCATTGCCTTCCTGACCAACATGAAGGAATACATCGATGCCGATGTTCCCGAGGGCGACCCCAAGCCCAGCCGCTGGGTTCACTATGGCATGACCAGCTCCGATCTGGGCGACACGGCCCTGTGCTACCAGCTCACCCAGGCCTGCGACCTGATCATCGAGGACGTCAAGAAGCTCGGCGAGATTTGCAAGCGTCGCGCCTTTGAGGAGCGCAACACGCTCTGTGCCGGCCGCACTCATGGCATCCACGCCGAGCCGATGACCTTTGGCATGAAGTTTGGCTCTTGGGCCTGGGAGCTCAAGCGCGATCTGGATCGTCTTGAGGACGCTCGCAAGAATGTTGCCTTTGGTGCCATCTCCGGTGCCGTTGGCACCTACAGCTCCATCGAGCCGTTCGTCGAGGAGTACGTCTGCGAGCACCTGGGCCTGGTTCACGACCCGCTGTCCACGCAAGTTATCAGCCGCGACCATCACGCCTATCTCGCCGGCGTTCTCGCCACCACCGCGGCCACCTGCGAGCGTATCGCTACCGAGGTCCGCAACCTGCAGAAGACTGATACGCTCGAGGCCGAGGAGCCGTTCCGTAAGGGCCAAAAGGGCAGCTCCGCCATGCCGCACAAGCGCAACCCCATCACCATGGAGAAAGTCTGCGGCCTGTCGCGCGTCGTGAAGGCCAACGCGCAGGTTGCCTTCGACAACGTCGCCCTGTGGCACGAGCGTGACATTTCGCACTCCTCTGCCGAGCGCGTCGCCCAGGCCGATAGCTTCATCGCGCTCGACCACATGTTCCAGTGCCTCATCCGCGTTATCGACGGCCTGCAGCTGTACCCTGCCCGCATGATGGCCAACCTCAATAAGACCCGCGGCCTCATCTTCTCCTCCAAGGTCCTACTGGCCCTCGTCGATACGGGCATCACCCGCGAGGATGCTTATGCCATCGTGCAGGAAAATGCTATGGCCACTTGGCACGAGGTGCAGGATTGCGTCTCCGGCCCCACCTTTAAGGAGCGTCTCGAGGCCGATCCGCGCTGCACCGTCAGCCAGGAGAAGCTCGACGAGATCTTTGATCCATGGGACTTCCTCACTCGTATCGACACAGTCTTTGATCGTCTGGAGCAGCTGAGCTTCGAGTAGGTTCGGGCATAACGTTAGCTTTTTAGGGCGCTTTGCTGGTAATGTGTGTTGCCGGCAAAGCGCCTCGTTGCATTTAGGGAAAGACGGGGATAATAGTCGTCTCGAATAACATTCTGAGAGGGGATCGCATGATTTCGTTTGATTACAAGCCTCAGGGCGTGTGTGCTCGCAATATTCACCTTGACCTTTCCGATGACGGCAACAAGGTGATGGGCGTTGAGTTTACCGGCGGCTGCGACGGCAATCTCAAGGCTATCTCCAAGCTGGTCGAGGGCGCTCCTGCCGATCGCGTAATCGAGGTTCTCGCCGGTAATACCTGCGGTATGAAAAAGACCTCCTGCGCCGACCAGCTTACACGCGCTATCGAGGCCGCTCGCACCGAGATCGCCTAATGGGTATCGCCGATCACATCAAGAACGGAATATCGCGTCGCGGCTTTGTACTCGGTGGGGCTGCCGCGGGCGCTGCCACGGTGCTTGCCGGATGCTCGAAAAAAACGGGCACCAGCGATGATGCCGCCGGCGAGCCGCAGGTTATCAAGGATGATTCCAAAATCATCTCGATTACGGATGAGTACGAGGCAGTCGACATCGATCTTGAGCCGGCGGCGTCATGGACGCTGCCTCTGGGTACGCTGCTGTACTACTGCGACGGCGATTACGCCGCGGCGATGATGGCGCCCGCATCGGCACTGCACGCCAACACACTCGGTGTGCTCAACCTGGGCGATGGCTCGCTTACCACATTAATCGAGGATCCTATCGAGGGCACGGGATATGCATTCTACGATGTCCGTGCCGGCGACAGCGTATTCGCGTGGGTTGAGATGAACTTTGCCAATTCATCGTGGAAGCTCTACGGTCAAAATCTGTCGGGCGCTTCGCTCTCTGGCGACGTGGTTGAGCTCGATCGAGGTGGCAAGGACTATGATCCGCCGCTGTTTACGGCGTTCGGGTCATCAGTCATCTGGTATAAAATGCCCTCGGCAGGTGGCAATAAAACGAGTAGCGATTCGTTTTGCTATCGTCGCTCGCTTGATGAATCCAAGGCCGAGACAATTTGGAAATCGACGGGTCGCTTTGCATCGGCCCCGCGCGCGAGCGACGGCATTTTGACCATCTCGCCGCGTGTCCGCAACGACGAGGGCGTCTACTACGGCATAACGGCAATCGATCTGACCGACGGCAACAACACCAAACGTGCCCAGCTAGTCCTTCCCTCGTCAGTTTCGCCTTTCGAGGCCGTATATATGGGCGATACCTTCGTGTTTTCTATCGAGGCGGCCTATAGTGGTGTGGGCAGCCTGGGCAATATGGGCACGTATATCGGTAATGAGGGAGGGCCGTACCTCTTCCTGTCCCGCGAGCCGCTCGCATGTGCGGCTGGCAAGAAGAATAAATACCTTGTTAAGGTACAGGCGTCGCATTTCCTGATCGACACCTCTGCCAAGACCTATGGCTCGCTGCTGTCGCCCGACCGCGCTTTGGAGTATGGCGATTATCCAGCTACGGCGGGAAAATCGGACTCATTCCTTACGTACGCCACGGTGCGCAACAGCCAGGGTATACCAGAGACGGTCACTGCACGTCTATTCTCTCTTTAAGCTTAGAGGGGTTAAAAAGGCGCCAACAGGGGAATAAACGCGTTGTAATTGTGAGTACCGCCCGCCGAGCTGCCGCGTCATAGCGGCATCCGGCGGGCTCAGGTGCGTTAAAATGGGCTTGTTCTTAGCTAATTGAGACAGGGGGGCCGTGTTATGGCTTCAGATGCAAAAAAGATTCTGCTGGTCGAGGATGAGAAGGCAATCCGTGACGCCGTCGCTGCCTATCTCGAGCGCGAAGGCTACTGGGTTGTGGGCGTCGGCGACGGCCAGTCCGCGATCGAGGAGTTCGAGAAGCATCAGTTCGACCTGGTCGTGCTCGACCTTATGCTCCCCAAGATCCCCGGCGAGCGCGTTTGCCGCACCATTCGCGATACCTCGGATGTTCCCATCATCATGCTGACGGCTAAGGGCGAGATCGAGGACCGTATTATCGGTCTTGAGCTCGGCGCCGACGACTATCTGATTAAGCCGTTCTCGCCGCGCGAGCTCGTCGCCCGCGTTCGCGCTCTGTTCCGCCGTGCCCATCAGGCCGACGAGCCCGCCGTCGAGGTGCTCGACTTCGGCGATCTGGTCATCGATATCTCGGGCCACAAGATCTTGGTCGAGGGCAAGGAAGTCGATCTGACGGCTTCCGAGTTCAAGCTGCTCACCACGCTTGCCCGCCATCCCGGCCGTGTGTATAACCGCATGGAGCTGGTCGAGAAAGTGCTCGGGTATGACTTTGAGGGCTATGAGCGCACCATCGATAGCCACGTGAAGAATCTTCGCGCCAAGCTGGGCGATGATCCCAAGAAGCCCAAGTGGCTCTACACCGTCCATGGTGTCGGCTATCGCTTCGAGGCTCCGGCCAAGACCGATAAGTCGGACGAGAAATAGGGAAATCACATATGACACCTGCGCGCTTTGAAATCGGACAAAAGCACAAGCAGGAGAGCGAGGCGGGTTCCAAGGCTAGTTGGAACACGCCTCGTTCCGATTCACGGCCAACGATGAGCTATCCCTCGCGCATGGCACTTGCTTTTGCTCTGACATCGCTCATGACGGTATTGGTGCTGGTGGGCGTTGTCTCTGTTGTGTGGGGCACGGTCTTTTCGGATTACACCCGCTCCAATATCGTCGAAATCGCCAATTCCGCTGCCGAAAAGTTGGCAACGTCATATGAGGAAAACGGCTCTTGGACCGCGGGAGAACTGCGCACGGTCGCAACGTCGAGTTTGGTTTCCGACGATCTGGGCATGCAGGTCGTCAATAAAAAGGGTGTGATCGTTTATGACGATTCCTGGCCCTCGGCAAGCGCCACCGCCGATGTACGCGAAAACCAGGCTACGACCGACGACACGAGCGGCAAGAGGGCATCGCATAGCCCGGTCTCGTCTGCTCCAACCGACTCCGATAGCGTTGCTAACGTCGAGATTGTAACGTCTTCCGGCGAGCATGTCGGACAGGTAAAGCTGTGGGCCATCGGCTCCGACGCTCTGCTCACCAAGGCGGACTCTGCGTTTAGGGAGAAGACCTTTAACGCCATGGCCCTCGCCGCGGTTGTTGCAATCTGCATTTCGGTCGTTATCGGATCGCTCGTATCGCGCATGCTCACCAAACCGATTCATCGCATCACCAGTACCGCAAAGCAAATCCGTGACGGCGACCTGTCGGCTCGCACGGGACTGCGCGGTGATGACGAGATCGATCAGCTGGGTGAGACCTTCGATGAGATGGCCACTTCGCTCGAGAAGGATATGAAACACGAGAAGCGCCTGACCTCAGACGTTGCACACGAGCTTCGCACGCCGCTTATGGCCATGCTCGCAACGGTCGAGGCCATGCAGGATGGCGTGTATCCCACCGACGATGAGCATTTGGAGACTGTTGCTTCCGAGACGCGTCGCCTGGCTCGTCTGGTGCAGCAGATGCTCGACCTGTCGCGCATGGAAAACAGCACGGCTCCGCTCAACCTTGAGCCGGTGGACATGGTTCCTTTCGTGCGTTCCATCGTTAATGCCCAGGAGCGCCTGTTTGTCGACCGCGATCTGCGCCTGCGTTTTGCGGACGAGACCCAGGGTCACGACGATGTCGTCGAGGCCGATCCCGACATGATCACGCAATGTGTTATCAACCTCATGAGCAACGCCATGCGCTACACCCCCGAGGGCGGTTGGGTCGTGGTGTCGGTGCTCAGTGACCGCAAGCACGTCAGCATTGCCGTTTCTGATACCGGCATCGGTATTGCCAAGGACGATCTGTCGCGCATCTTCGGGCGGTTTTGGCGCGCCGATGCCAGCCGCGCCCGCGAAGCTGGCGGCCTGGGCGTTGGCCTCGCCGTGACCAAGCAGATCGTCGAGCGTCACCATGGCTACATATCCGTGGAGTCGGAGCTTGGAAAGGGTACGACTTTTACAATTCATCTGCCCCGCGAGCACACGGCGGACGCGGCATCTACTACAATGGAGCACTAGCTTTTCGCTATTCGGTGAAGGAGGGGCCGCGTCCCTGCCGCTCCGAGTTTGCGAAAACATGCGGGAAAGAACCCGCATTTCTGTCGTATTTAGGTAAGGAGTGACTCACGTGACAACGATGGAGCGTCGTCCGGATTCCCGTGGCAAGGTTCGTGATATTTACGATGCCGGTGAAAACCTGCTGATGGTCGCCACCGACCGCATTTCTGCGTTCGACTTCATTCTTCCCGACGAGATTCCGTTTAAGGGAGAGGTACTCAATCGCATCTCGGCATTCTGGTTCGATAAGTTTGCCGACATCGTCCCCAACCATCTCGTTTCCATCGACCCGGCGGATTTCCCCGAGGAGTTTGCTGAGTATCGTGACTACCTCGCTGGCCGCGCCATGCTGGTTAAGAAGGCCCAGACGATTCCTATCGAGTGCATCGTCCGCGGCTATCTGACCGGTTCGGGCAAGAAGACCTACGACGAGAACGGCACCGTCTGCGGCATCCAGCTGCCTGAGGGCCTGACCGAGGCTTCCAAGCTTCCTGAGCCGCTGTTCACGCCGTCCACGAAGGCCGAGATCGGTGACCACGACGAGAACATCTCGTTCGAGCGTTGCTGCGAGATCGTGGGCGAGGACATCGCCACGCAGATTCGTGACCTTTCCCTCAAGATCTACAAGGCTGCCGCCGAGTACGCCGCGACCCGTGGCATCATCATTGCCGACACCAAGTTCGAGTTTGGTGTTATTGATGGCAAGGTCACGCTGATCGACGAGTGTCTCACGCCCGACTCCAGCCGTTTCTGGCCTGCTGCCAGCTACGAGGAGGGCAAGATCCAGCCTAGCTACGACAAGCAATTCGTCCGCAATTGGCTCAAGGCCAACTGGGATATGACGGGGGAGACCCCGCACCTGCCCGCCGAGGTCATCGATGGCACGTCCGAGCGCTATCGCGAGGCCTTCCAGATCATCACGGGCTCCCAGTTCACAAGCATGAAGGAGAACGCATAAGTGAGTACCCGTAGCGCCACGAACAAGCGCACGCAATCCCACGAAGTTACCGGGGTTGCGCGCAAGTCTGCCGCATCTGCTAAGCCCGCCCGCCAAGCAGCGAGCTCCGTTCGCGTCGTGCCGGCTTCGTCTAAGGCACGCCGCAAAGAGCTCGAGAAGGGCGAGAACCTCGAGGGCCTCTCTAAAGAGGAGAAGCGCGCCCGCAAGGCTAAGCAGCGCGCCAAGGAGGACCGCATCTATACGGTGTCGAATATCCTCCTCAAGCAGGACGAGGACTACACCAAGCGCCGTCGCATCTGGTGGATTGTGCTCGCCATTGGCATGGTGCTCGTCGTGGCAATTTGGGCCTCGCTGTACTTCGCTCCCGCTGGCATGGTGTCCAGCCCTGTCCAGATGGTCGGCATTGTTTTGTCCTACGTCATCATTTTGGGCGACTTTATCTATGACTTCGCTCGTATTCGTCCCTTGCGCAACATGTACCGCGCGCAGGCCGAGGGCATGTCCGAGAACAAGCTCAACGCTCTTATTGAGCGCGCGGCTGCCGAGGAGGACAAGAAGGACTCCAAGAAGAAGTAGCGTTTGCATACATACTTATCGCTAAGATATAAGGCGCGTCGTTTTTGCGGCGCGCCTTTTTACTGTTCTATAGATAGATGGAGTGGCACATGATTCGAGCTGCCCTGACGGTCGAAGAGGCTCTGGAGGGCATGAAGGCCCTGGAGCCCAAGATTAAAAACTACGCGCGCCTGGTCGTCCGCAAGGGCGTAAACGTCAAGCCCGGCCAGGAGGTCGTCGTTCAGTCTCCGGTCGAGTGCGCGCCGTTTGCGCGCGTGGTGGTCGCGGAGGCCTATGCTGCCGGCGCCGGCCACGTGACGGTCATTTGGGCCGATGATGCCGTGACGAGGCTCACGTACGAGCATGTCGAGAAAAGCTATTTTGAGCAGACGCCCGAGTGGAAGCGCATGCAGCTGGATTCCTTGGCCCAGGATGGTGCCTGCTTTGTCTTTATCGAGGGTGCGGATCCTGCGGCCCTCAAGGGCATCGATCCAGCCAAGCCGGCCGCGGCATCAAAGGCGAGGAATACGCAGTGCAAAGTTTTCCGCCGTGGACTGGATTACAACATCAATCCGTGGTGCATCGCCGGCGCTCCGGTCGTGGCTTGGGCGCACGAGGTGTTCCCGGGAGACGCCGATGAGGTTGCAATCTATAAGCTGTGGAATGCGATTCTGCACACCGCGCGCGCCGATGGCCAGGACCCAGAGAGCGACTGGGAACTCCATGACGCCGCATTCGAAAAGAACCTGCGTTTCCTGAACGACAATCGTTTCGACTACCTGCATTACAACGCGGCAAATGGAACCGATCTGACGATTGGCATGACGAAAGGTCACGAGTGGGCCGGCGGCAAGGGCAAGACGCCCGATGGGCACCCCTTCTTTCCCAACATTCCCACCGAGGAAGTCTTCACTTCGCCCGATCGCATGCGCGCCGACGGTATCGTGTACTCGGCCATGCCGCTCATCCATCACGGCAATAAGGTCGAAGATTTTTGGATTAAGTTCGAGGGCGGCCGCGTGGTGGACTACGACGCCCGCGTGGGCAAGGCAACGCTCGCAAGTATCATCGATACTGACGAGGGCGCTGCTCACCTGGGAGAGGTCGCGCTCATTTCCAAGAACACGCCGATCCGCGAAAGTGGTGTTCTGTTCTACGATACGCTCTATGACGAGAACGCTAGCTGCCATCTCGCGCTAGGTGTCGGTTTCCCCGAATGCATCGAGGGTGGGTATGACATGTCCAAGGAGGAGCTCCTGGAGCATGGCGTTAACGTCTCGAGCACGCACGTCGATTTTATGATCGGCACGGACGACATCGATATTACGGGCATTACGCCTGATGGACGTGAAGTTGTGATTTTCCAGAACGGCCAATGGAGTTGGGAATAGTCCCAGACCGTGGTACAATGCCACCCGCGGGCCGTTAGCTCAGCTGGCAGAGCAGGGGACTTTTAATCCCAAGGTCCAGGGTTCGAACCCCTGACGGCCCACCCAAAGATTGTTGAGACGGTCAACTTCGGTTGGCCGTCTTTTTTGTCGCCCTTTCATGGGTTCGAACCCGTCGGGGCGCGGAGCTGAGTAAACGCGTGAGCGTTTGCCAGCGCAGCGCGCAAGGCGCGAAAGCGCCGCAGCGGCCGCCTGCGAAGCAGGCTGAACCCCTGACGGCCCACCCAAAGATTGTTGAGACGGTCAACTTCGGTTGGCCGTCTTTTTTGTCGCCCTTTCATGGGTTCGAACCCGTATCTAGCTATATATAAGAACGCTTGGCGAACAAAACCCGCCTTTTACCGATGGGAAACAAATAGCTGATGCCTTTGGAGTAAAGTAGCGCTCCAGAGATGACCGATGTCTCAATACACATAAAACAGCTGGTCATCGCCAATATCAGAAGCCAATGCTTCAGTTTTAACCTCAGCGATGCGACTGAGGGACATATTCATTTGTGAACAAAATATGGAGTGCGCGATTCCCGCCCACGGGGCCCCTCCGGTCTGGCAATATATCTCCTTGCCGCGCGGCCCGGTGGAACCGGATCGGCCGCAAAGCGTGCACCTTGAGAACCGGATACTGCGAGGATGGACACACCAGTTGTGTCGCATCCGGGCAGACATCG
>NZ_JBBNPD010000008.1:0-112482 GCF_040097075.1 Collinsella sp. CLA-SR-H006
CGATGTCTGCCCGGATGCGACACAACTGGTGTGTCCATCCTCGCAGTATCCGGTTCTCAAGGTGCACGCTTTGCGGCTCATCCGGTTCCACCGGGCCGCGCGGCAAGGAGATATATTGCCAGACCGGAGGGGCCCCGTGGGCGGGAATCTGGGCGTACACATTTCCTACACATCTTGGAATCCGACTAACGTTTGCCAGCCGTTACCTACCGCTCGCCGAGCATCTCTTTATATAAGGCAGTCTCATGGTTAAAGCGGATACGTCCCCCTAGCTAAAGCACAGCCAGCATCGAGCAACTCATCACGTTCTTCCACCGAGAACCCCTCGGCGTAGACGCGCACCACTGGTTCGGTCCCGCTAGGACGGACCAGCAGCCACGTGTCATCCTCGAATGCCAAACGCAAGCCATCCATATGACTAACGTTTTGCGGCACCTTGCCACAAATCGACTTGGGGTTTACGCCCGGCAGCAGGGTTCGTAACGTTTCGGCATCTTCGGCCTCAAGGCGCAAATCGCGTCGACCGTAACTCGTCTTACCAAAACTGTCCTCGAGTTGGTCGACCAGAACGCCCAAAGGCGCGTCCGTCTTTGCCATAAGCTCACACAGAATCAGACAGGCGAGGATTCCATCGCGCTCGGGCATATGCGCGGCGATGCCGATACCACCGGCTTCTTCGCCGCCCATGAGGACGCCGCCCTTCTTCATCTCTGCCGCTATATATTTGAAACCGACTGGTTTGACGGTCACGCGGCAGCCAAGCGCCTCGGCAATGCGACGCACGAGCGTCGAGCATGAAAGATTGACGACGACGCGCCCCTCCAAATTACGAAATTGAACCAAGTCGCCCAAAACGAGCGCCATGATCTGATGCGGATGTATATATCTGCCGCGCTCGTCAACCGCGCCGATACGGTCGGCGTCGCCGTCGGTCACCAGGCCAGCGCAAGCTCCGTCCTCGATAACCGTGCGCTCGCAAGCGTCCACCCACGGTTCAACGGGGTCGGGGCAGATATCTTCTTGGTCAGACGCCTGCCCGGCGTGAATCTCGTGCACCTCAACGCCAAGCTCGCGCAGCAAGTCGGCTAGATAGCCCTGGGCTGCGCCGCCCATGGGATCGACAACCACGCGCAGGTGCGCGGCGCGGATGGCTTCGGCATCGACAAACGATGCCACCGCCTGCATATAGTCAGGAATGATATCCGCGGTGCGATATTGCCCCTCGATCCCCATTGGCTCGGGAGCCATAGTCTCTTCGAGCTCTTCGATGACATCCTGGTTGGCGGTCGAGCCGTCACCCATGCGAATCTTGAGGCACAGATAGCCCTGCGGATGATGGGACCCCGTCACCATGAGCGCGCCGCACGCTTCACCGTCATAAGCCGCCGCCCACGTAAGGGCAGGGGTCGGGACAGGTCGCGAAGCGAGCACGGCGTCTAGCCCGTGCGCTGCTAGCACGCCCGCCGCAAGCTCAGCGAACTCGCGCGCCAGGGGCCGGGTGTCGAACCCTATATATACCGTTTTGCCCGGATTGGTCTTTTGCCACAACTCGCCGACGGCATCGGCGATACGGGCAACGTTATCGGCAGTGAAGTCCTCATCGACGCGAGCGCGCCAACCGTCAGTTCCAAAATGAATTATCGCGCACACGCGCAGACACCTCACAGTGTTTGGATCATGGTACGCATGGGGTATACCCGCAACATGCACTCGGCAACCTGCCGGCACCAGCATTCACCATTTGGGCAAATGCTGCCGAGGACATGCAAGCAATAAAAAAACCGCCCCGTATGGAGCGGTTTGCCCTTTATATATCGAGCGCCTCGGCCATCGCGGCCGTAGTGATTGCCGTGGTTCCACAGCAACTGCCCACCATTGCGGCACCGGCATGTCTCCATTCGATGCATGCGCGCGCGAAAGCTTCGGGGTTCTCGTGCCATACGGGGCCATCCTGAGTCTGGACCGGATCGCCTACGTTGGGACGCACCGTGACGGGAGTAGTCGCCGATGCAACCATCCTGGGCACCGCCGCGTTCGCGGCCGCAAGCGAACAGCAATTAACACCAACCGAGTTTGCGCCGTGTTTTTCGGCGTACAAAACGGCTGCCTCGATGTTGAGGCCATCGCCCAACAGGTCGCCTTTATCGTCAACGACAAAACTCACCAGAACAGGCATGCCATCGGCGGCATCTCGGGCGCCGGCAAGCATGGGCTGCAGATTACGGATAGACGTCACCGTCTCGATCAGTAGACCGTCAACGCCGGCGTTGAGCAAGGCGTGCGCCTGTTCGCGCGCAATGCCTCGGATTTCACGATACTCGGCAGAGTTCTCGGCAAACCACTCAATACCGATCGGGCCCATCGAGCCCAGCAGCAGCTGAGGGTGCGCCTGGCGGGCATCGTCGACGGCCCCGCGATTGACCTCCGCCACGGACGGCGCAATCTGGTCGTGCTTGAGGGCATAGCTCGATGCCTGAAAGGTATTGGTAATGAGCACCTGCGCGCCGGCGGCGACATACAAGCGATGGATACGAGAAACGGTCTGCGGCTCTGCCAGATTCCAAAACGCCGGTGGAATGTCGGCGGCATCGTACTCACTCAACAAAACACTGCCCATGGGGCCCTGCGCCAACAAGGTCTCGCTCGACAAGCGGCGCGTAAGTTCCTCGGCACCAAAGCGGTTGTAATAACTCGTATCCATATATATCCCGTTATTCCTCGACGCTGATTCCCTGCTTTTCGAGATAGGCGAGCCAGCGGCTCATCGTGTCCTCGGATAGCGCATGCTCCATCATGCAGGCCTCGGAATCGGCTCGCTCAAATTCGACACCGAGCTCCTGAACCAAAAACGTGCGGATGAGGCGATGACGGTACCAGATAGCCGTACCAACCTCGCGGCCGCGATCGGTCAGGATCACCTTGCCGTAGTGCGATTGCTCGACAAGCTCGGATGCCTTGAGCGCCGAAACCGCTTTATTGACCGATGCCTTGGAGACGCCAAGGCGCTGCGCGATGTCGACCGATCGCACGCCGTTGGTTTCCCCCTCTTCGCTTTCAATGCGAACCATGCACTCCAAGTAGTCTTCGTTCGCCACCGTCAGATGTAGTTCGCGCGAGCTATTTGTCGTATCCATGATCTTCCGTCCCTTCTGCATTCAATGGCTGATTCTACCCCATCCAAGCGTCGTGGTATGCCGTGGCATACCGTGCTAGAGTTCTTGTTGCACACGACGACCAAGATTGGAGCGGTCTTTATGGAAAACACCACCACGAGCCCCGATGTCCTCGAACGCTTTTTGCGCTACGTCCAGATCAACACGCAGTCCGAGGATGCAAACTGTGACCAGGTACCCTCGAGCGCCGTTCAGTTTGACCTTGCCAACGTGCTGGCTGAAGAGCTGCGCGAGCTTGGTGCGAAAGATGCCCACGTGACCGAGCACGCCTATGTCTGCGCGCATATCCCCGCAAGTGCGGGCGCTGAGGACAAGCCCGCCCTGGGCCTGATCGCCCATCTCGACACCACCGAAGTTGCACCGGGTGCCGGCGTGAAGCCGCACATCGTACACTACGAAGGCGGCGACCTGGTCTGCGGCACGGTTGACGGTAAGCCCGTTGCCATGAGCACCGCCAAGCTTCCCGCCCTGAACGACCTCGCGGGTGAGGACCTGGTCTGCAGCGATGGCACCACGCTGCTGGGCGCGGACGACAAGGCAGGCGTCGCCGAGATCATGTCGCTTGTCGCGCGTATCGCTCAGGATCCCTCCCTGCCCCATCCCGCACTCGGCATTTGCTTCTGCCCTGACGAGGAGATCGGTCACGGAGCCGAGCTGTTGGATATCGATACCTTTGGCTGCAAGTACGCCTACACGGTCGACGGCGGCCCCATCGGCGAGCTGGAGTGGGAGTGCTTTAACGCCGCCGAGGCGACCGTCCGCTTTGAGGGCCAGTCCATCCACCCGGGCGACGCCAAGGGCCGTATGATCAACGCAGGCAATCTGTTCTGCGACTTCAACGCGTTGCTCCCCTACGTGCAGCGCCCGGAGTATACGGAAGGCTACGAGGGCTTTTATCACCTTGAGGGTGTATCTGCGACCGTCGATCACGCCACAGCGCGCTATATCGTCCGCGACCATGACGCCGCCAAGTTCCAGCAGAAACTCGACCTTATTGATGCCGCCGCCTCGATGCTCAACCAGCGTCTGGGTGAGGAGCGCGTGACGGTCGAGATTAGGCAGCAGTATCGAAATATGGCCGAGATCGTTCGTGACTATCCCGAGCTTATTGATGTTGCCAAGGAAGCCTACCTTGCCTGCGGCGTTGAGCCCCAAGTGCTGCCGATTCGCGGCGGCACCGACGGCGCTCAGCTGTCGTTCCGCGGTCTGCCCTGCCCCAACCTTTCCACCGGCGGCTATTGCTACCACGGCGTCAACGAGTTCGTCCCGGTCAGTTCGCTCATCAAGATGACCGACGTGCTCCAGGAGCTCGTCGCCCGCTTTGCATAGGGAACTCGAACAATCTAGGTAAGCAAAACCGCCCCGTCCTCAAAACCGAGAACGGGGCGGTTTTTGGTGCAAGGGGAGTAGTCAGCACCGCAGGTTGAGCCAACGTCAGCGAGCGATGTCCAAGGCGAACAAGTTGGCATGAAAAAGGCAGGGCATTGACCTTCTGGTCATGCCCTGCCTTTTGAATGACAAATTGTCGCCTTGGGCGGCGCGCAGCGTCGAGCCGTTACGGCGTTTGGTAAAACGCCGTAACTTAGTAGTTGGCCTCGTAGCCGTTGCCGTCGCCGGTGGGCTCTTCGTAGTAGTCCGAATCGCTCGAATCGCTTGAGTCATCGGAATCGTCAGAGCTGACCGATGAGGTTGCGGTACCGTTTGCGTAGTCGTCGGACGTGTTGTTGTTCAGGTCGCCGATCGTAGAGCTGGAACCGTCGGAAAGACCCATGGTGTTGGGACCCTTGGGATCCTTGCCGGCATCGACGCGCTCCATCATTTCCTTGAGCTCGTCCTCGTAGACAAAGACGTAGCTCACACCGTCGATCATGGTGCTGTCGTCGGCGTACGAGGGCAGGTTGGCCGAGTAGATACCGTCGACATCCATACCGCGCATGGCGTTGACCGTAGCCACGATATCCTGAACGCTCATATCGGTTACGAGCATATCGGACAGCGAATTAACCAGGCCAAAAATCTTCGTGGCATCGAAGTTATTGAGAATCTGGTTGGCAAGGGCGCCAAGCACCTGACGCTGGTGGCGCATGCGTGTGTAATCGCCGTCGGCATAGGTGTAGCGGCAGCGGGCATAGGTAAGGGCGGTGGCACCGTCCATATGCTGCTGGCCAGCGGTAATCTTAATATCCAGGTGCTCGGGGTCGTCAACATCATCGGTTGCGTTAATGTCGATACCGCCAACCGAATCAATCAGCGCCTGCATACCGTCGAAGCTGACCTCGGCATAGTGGGAAATCTGAACACCGCACAGCTCGTTGACCGCCTCGACCATGGCCTCGGCGCCGCCAACGGTATGGCAGGCGTTGATCTTCATGGTCTCGCCCTTGTACTCGACCTTGGTGTCGCGCGGAACGGAAATGAGCGTCGCCTGCTTTTGCGTGGGGTCGATGCGTGCCAGGATAATCGAGTCGGCACGATACGTATCCTCGCCCGGACGGCCGTCGGTGCCAAGAAGCAGCACGTAGAACGGATCCTTTGCCTCATCGGTGTCAACCAGAACCCGACGCAGATTGTCGGTAATGACATTAGAATCGCCGAGCTTGCCCATAATGGTGGCAAACCACAGGCCGGCAGCGGTAGTGGCACTCAGCAGCACACCAAGCACGACAATGAGCGCGACGTGACGAATCGTGTGGCTACGACGACGTTGACGAGCGCGCTCGGAATAGCGAGCCACGTTATCGCGACTGTAGATCTTGGCCTGCGCACCAGTTGAGGGTCTTCGGGCGGTGGTATCCGCGAGGGGCTTTTTATTAAACATAGGCAACCTGTATTAGTAGATGACGGGATCGGGGACGGTAGCATGCTCGACATGCGCGCCGAGCGCCTGCAGCTTTTCGACAAACTGCTCGTAGCCGCGCTTGATATGATGGATAGCCGAAACCTCGGTCGTCCCGTCGGCGATCAAGCCCGCTACGACGAGGGCCGCTCCGCCACGCAGATCGGGCGAGGTAACCTGTGCACCCGAGAAACCCTTGACGCCATGAATCATGGCATGATGGCTCTCGATACGAATGTCGGCACCCATGCGCACCAGCTCAGAGGCAAACATAAAGCGATTCTCGAAGATGTTCTCGGTAATAACGGAACTGCCGTCGGCGAGAGCGGAGAGCACCATAATCTGCGCCTGCATGTCCGTCGGGAAGCCGGGGAACGGAAGCGTTTGGATGTCGACCGGCTTGATACGCTCGGCACGGTTCACATGGACGCCATCCTCGACGCGCTCGCAGTCGATACCCATGAGCTCCATCTTCTTGAGCACCATGCCCAAGTGAATGGGGCAAAAGCCCGTGACATCGACACCACGATCGTCGGCCATCAACGCACCGGCAACGATAAAGGTACCGGCCTCGATGCGGTCGCCCACTACGCGATGGGTAACAGGATGCAGTTCTTCCACGCCCTCGATGGTCACGACAGGCGTACCGGCGCCAACAATCTTGGCGCCCATCTCGTTGAGCATGTTGGCGAGATCGACGATCTCGGGCTCGCGGGCGGCATTGTCGATAACCGTGGTGCCCTGCGCGCGCACGGATGCCATGATGAGGTTCTCGGTCGCACCGACGCTGGCGAACTCGAGCGTAACGGTGGTACCGCGCAGACCTTGGGGCGCATTAGCGTTGATGTAGCCGTGGGCGGTATCGAACTCTACGCCCAGGGCCTCGAGACCAAGAATGTGCATATCGATCTTGCGAGCACCCAGGTTGCAGCCGCCCGGCATGGCGATCTTGGCGCGATGGAAGCGGCCCAGCAGGGGTCCCATCACGGCGGTGGAAGCACGCATCTTGGCGACGAGCTCGTAGGGGGCCTCCCAAGAATCGACCTGAGAGGTATCAATCTCGAGCGTGTGCTCGTCGAGAACATCGATCGTAGCGCCCATGCCCTTGAGCACCTTGCCCATCACGTGGACATCGGAAATATCGGGCACGTTCTGCAGCGTCGTCTTGCCCGGCGCCAGAAGCGTTGCCGCCATGAGTTTGAGTGCGGAGTTCTTGGCGCCCGAAACGGGCACGGAGCCTCCGATGGCGTGGCCACCCTCAACGCGGATAATATCCAAGGTCTACCCTTTCAAAAAGCATGCCCGGGATGGCTGAGCCATCCCGGGCATGATGTGTTCGCAAATGGTCGAACGCTAAATCGTTTGACTATTGGGCAAGCTTGAGCTTACACCATGCGATTTCATTATAGAGGTAGGCGCGGCGTGCATCATCCTCCGACAAATTACCCAGCTTCTCTTCAAAACCTTGAATATCAGCTTTAAGCTTGTCGGCATCGACGGTCGCCAAATCGCAAGCGCGCTCGGCGAGAACGGTCACGACATCGTCCGCAACCTGGGCATAGCCGCCGGCCACGGCAAACGTGTGGTCGACAGTGCCCATGGCCTTATCGGAAACGCGAACGTAACCGCGGTCGATCGTGCAGATCTCGCTGGAGTGAGCAGGCAGAACGCCAAACTCGCCATCCGTGGACGGAATCGACACAAACGCAGCGTCGCCCTCATAGGCGCAGCTCACGGGGCACACGATGCGGATACGCATAACCTACTTCTCCCCCATCTTGCGGGCGCGCTCGCGCACGTCCTCAATCGTGGAAGCATAGCGGAAAGCCTGCTCGGGCAGGTCATCGGCCTTGCCGTCGACAATCTCGGCGAAGGAGCGGACGGTATCCTCGACGCGGACGTAGACACCGGGGTTGCCGGTGAACTTCTCGGCAACGTGGAAGGACTGGGAGAGGAACTGCTGGATCTTACGGGCACGGTTGACCGTAAGGCGCTGCTCCTCGGACAGCTCGTCCATACCCAGAATGGCGATGATGTCCTGAAGGTCGGAGTACTCCTGCAGGAGCTCCTGGACCTTGACGGCGACACGGTAGTGCTCCTCGCCGACGATCGAGGGATCGAGAGCGTCGGAGGAAGACGCGAGCGGGTCGATAGCCGGGAACAGGCCGAGCGACGAAATGCTACGCGAAAGAACCGTGGTGGCGTCGAGGTGCGTAAACGTCGTGGCAGGCGCCGGGTCGGTCAGGTCGTCTGCGGGGACGTAGACAGCCTGGACGGAGGTAATGGAGCCCGTCTTGGTCGAGGTAATGCGCTCCTGGAGGTCGCCCATCTCGGTTGCCAGCGTGGGCTGGTAACCAACGGCGGACGGCATACGGCCCAGCAGTGCGGAAACCTCGGAACCTGCCTGGGAGAAGCGGAAGATGTTGTCGATGAACAGCAGAACGTCCTGGCCACGATCACGGAAATACTCAGCGGTGGTAAGGCCGGCCAGACCGATGCGCAGACGCGCTCCGGGCGGCTCGTTCATCTGACCATAGACCAAGCAGGTCTTGTCGATAACGCCAGACTCGCTCATCTCGAGGAACAGGTCGGTGCCCTCGCGGGTACGCTCGCCGACGCCGGTGAACACCGAAGTGCCGCCGTGCTCCTGGGCGAGGTTGTTGATGAGCTCCTGAATCAAAACGGTCTTGCCGACGCCGGCGCCGCCGAACAGACCCGTTTTGCCGCCACGGATGTAGGGCTCGAGCAGGTCAACGGCCTTGATGCCGGTCTCGAAGATCTCGGTCTTGGTGGTGAGCTCGTCGAAACGGGGCGCTGCATGGTGGATGGGGTAGAACTCCTCCACCTCGGGCATGGGCTTGCCGTCGACGGGCTTGCCCATGACGTTCCAAATACGGCCGAGCGTCTTGGGGCCAACGGGCATCTTCATGGGCTCACCGGTATCGGTGGCGATGAGGCCGCGCTGCAGGCCGTCGGTCGAGGACATGGCGACCGTGCGGACGACGCCGCCCGGAAGCTGACTCTCGACCTCGAGGATCGTGCTCAGATGACCGATCGGGGTCTCGGCCTCGACCGTGAGCGCGTTGTAGATCGGGGGCACCGCGCCGTCAAACTTGACGTCGACGACAGGGCCGATGATTCGCACGATGCGACCATCACCGGCAGTCGTCTTCTTGGTGGCTTCCTCGACCGCAAGCTTTACGGTGTTATTAGCCATTACTGTTCCTCCAATGCTGAGGCTCCGCCGACGATCTCGTTAATCTCGGTCGTGATCGAAGCCTGGCGCACGCGACTATACGTGCGGGTAAGGGTCGAGATGATCGCGGTGGCGTTTTCCGTCGCGGAGTGCATGGCCTTGCGGCGTGCACCCTGCTCGGCAGCCGCCGAATCGATCAGGGCCTGGTAGATGACCGTCAGGATATAAGACGGCACAAGCTTGCCGAGAACATGCTCGGGAGAGGGCACGAACTCGAACGTGGACGAGATGCGCTTAGGGGCGTCGGTCTCGTTCTTACGCGGACCGTGGGCCATAGCGATCATCTCGGGGTCGAGCGGCAACAGATGCTCGACGCGAAGCTCCTGATCCACGCGGTTCTTGGCGTGGTGGTAGACAAGCTCGACGCGGTCAAGCTCACCGGCACGATACGCATCGCAGATATGAGAGGAGATCATGCGGGCCTGATTGAAATCGGGCTCAGAGGAGTTGCCCTCAAAGTGCATGACGACGTTTGCGCGGTCACGGAAATACGTGGCCGGCTTACGCCCGCACGCGATGATCTCGCACTCGATGCCGTCGTTCGCCCAAGAAGCGGCGAGCTTTTCGGCCGTGCGCTCCACCGTCGTATTGAAACCGCCGGCAAGGCCGCGGTCCGAGGCAATAACGACAATCAGGCCATGCTTGACGCTCTCATGCTTCTGCAGCATGGGATCGGTGCCCGAACAGGAGGCGTCGCCGGC
Organism: Collinsella sp. CLA-SR-H006; assembly: GCF_040097075.1. NCBI lineage: Bacteria > Bacillati > Actinomycetota > Coriobacteriia > Coriobacteriales > Coriobacteriaceae > Collinsella > Collinsella sp. CLA-SR-H006. The sequence goes on from NZ_JBBNPD010000008.1 coordinate 9,967, forward strand.
GACCGTCAACATGACGTCGGTCAGCGCCTCCTTATAGGGCTCGGCCTGCTTGGAGCGATCGAGAGCACGACGGATCTTGGCCGTAGAGACCATCTCCATCGTGCGCGTGATCTGCTTGGTCGTGGTAACCGAGGAGATTCGCTTCTTAATGTCGCGAAGGTTGGCCATGGGGCTTAGTTCTCCTCTGATCCAGAAACATCCGAATGGTGCTTGGCCATGAACTGCTGCTTGAAGTCGCCGATGACGCGCAAAAGCTCAACCTTGGTGTCATCATCGATCTTCTTGGCGCGAACCTTGTCGAGCAGCGAGCCAAAGCCATTGTCCATGTACTCGATAAGCTCGGCACGGAAGGGCAGCACGTCGGAGATTTCCAGGTCATCCAGGAAGCCCTCGTTGCCAGCGAACAGCGTAACGATCTGCTCGCCAACCTCGAACGGCTTGTAGCGCGGCTGCTTCAGGAGCTCGGTCATGCGGGCACCATGGGTCAGCTGCTTCTGAGTAGCCTCGTCGAGGTCGGAGCCGAACTGGGTAAAGCCAGCGAGCTCCTGATAGGAAGCGAGGTCCAGACGGAGGTTGCCGGCGACCTGCTTCATGGCCTTGGTCTGCGCATCGCCACCGACGCGGGACACGGAGATGCCCACGTCGACTGCCGGGCGCTGACCCTGGAAGAAGAGCTCGGACTGCAGGTAAATCTGACCATCGGTAATGGAAATGACGTTGGTCGGAATGTAGGCCGAGACGTCGCCGTCCTGGGTCTCGATGATCGGCAGTGCCGTCATGGAGCCGTAACCGTTCTTCTTGGACATCTTGACGGCACGCTCGAGCAGACGAGAGTGCAGGTAGAAGATGTCGCCAGGATAGGCCTCGCGTCCGGGCGGACGATGCAGCGTCAGCGACATCTGACGGTAGGCCACAGCCTGCTTGGACAGGTCGTCGTAGATGACGAGCACGTGGCCGCCGGGGTTGGTCTCGCTGGCGGGCTTACCGTCCTCGCCGTTGTACATGAAGAACTCGCCGATAGCGGCACCGGCCATAGGCGCGATGTACTGCATAGGGGCGGAATCGGCAGCGGTGGCCGAAACGATGATGGTGTAGTCGAGCGCACCGTGCTGAGCGAGGGTCTCGCGGATGTTGGCAACCGTGGAGGCCTTCTGGCCGATGGCGACATAGATGCAGACCATGCCCTTGCCGCGCTGGTTGAGGATAGCGTCGATGGCGATGGCGGTCTTACCGGTCTTACGGTCGCCGATGATGAGCTCACGCTGACCGCGGCCAATAGGCACCATGGAGTCGATAGCGAGCAGACCGGTCTGAACCGGCTCGCACACCGGGGTACGATCGATGACGCCGGGAGCCTTGAACTCGATGGGGCGACGGTGCGTGGCGACGATGTCGCCCAGGCCGTCGATGGGCTGGCCGAGCGGATTGACGACGCGGCCGAGCATGGCACGGCTCACGGGGATATCCATAATGCGGCCAGTGGTGCGGCACTCGTCGCCTTCCTTGATGGAGTCGACGGCACCAAACAGAACGGCGCCGACCTCGTCACGGTCAAGGTTCTGGGCAAGGCCGAAGACGGTCTCACCGGTATCGGAGCTCTTGAACTCCAGAAGCTCGCCTGCCATGGCGCTCTTGAGGCCGGAGACGCGCGCGATGCCGTCGCCTACCTCGTCGACCGTTGAAACCTCATGCGTATCGACCGTCGCGGAGAGGCTCGTGAGCTGCTCCTGCAGTTTCTTGGCGATATCCTGGGCATTGAGGGTTTCGGACATTAGGCTTCACCTCCGTACGAATTAGCAGAGTTTGCGAGGGTCTCCTGCGCGATGCGCAGCTGCGTCTTGACGGAAATGTCACGACGCTCGCCGCGGGCCTCGAGCACCAGGCCGCCCACGATAGACGGGTCGACCTGCTCGATAAGGAATACCTTGCGGCCGAAGTCCTGCTCGCATTTCTTAGTGATGGTTTGACGCAGCTCGTCGTCGAGCGGGATCGCCGTGGTGACGGTCACGCCCACTACATCCTCGTCTTCCTCGGCAACATACTTAAAGGCAGCTGCCACCTTGGGAAGAAGGTCGAGCTGGTCGCGCTTGGACATGGTGTCGAGCACGGCGATGATCTCGGGGCTGGCAGAGGCCAGGCGCTCGACCATCTCGAGGTCCTCGAACACATGGTTCTCGGCCTTGGCGGCTTCCAAAAGGGAACGCGCGTAGGTCTCGAGCACCTTGTCCTGATAGCGGCTAGTCGGCATTCAGGCTACCTGCTTCCTGGATGTAGCGCTCGATGAGCTTCTTCTGCTCGGCATCGTCCTCGAGTGCCTCGCCCACGATCTTGGTGGCGACGGCAACGGACAGGTCGGCGATGGAGCTCGCGGCACCGGCGTAGATGGACTTGCGCTCGTCCTCGACGGTCGTATGGGCCTTGGCGATGATCTCCTCGGCCTCCTTGTGAGCAGCCTCGATGATACGGGCACGCTCGGACTCGGCGTCCTTACGGGCCTCGAGAACGATGTCGGCAGCCTGACGACGGGCGTCGGTGACGATCGAGTCGGACTCAGCGCGCTTGGCGATAGCCTCCTGCTTGGTCTTCTCGGCCTCGTCGAGGCTCTCCTCGATCTTCTTGCCGCGCTCCTCCATGGTTTTCATGATGCCCGGCAGGGCGACCTTGGCCAGCACGATCCAGATAATCAGGAAGGCGATAAGCGCCGGGATGAACTCCGCCATCTTAGGGATGAGGATGTCCGCACCGGCGGCGCCGTCCTCGGCGAACGCGGAAACCGGCATGAGCAGCGCGGCCGCGGACGCGGAGAGTGCGATCGCGCTCTTCTGGGATGAAAGATTCATACTTGACGCTCCGTGCTATTTAACGATCAGCGCGACAACGAAGCCGATCAGAGCCAGAGCCTCGCCGAAGGCGGAGCCCATGATGAAGACGGTGAACACGCGGCCCTGGACCTCAGGCTGACGGGCCATAGCACCCGTAGCACCCAGAGCAGACAGGCCGATAGCAAGACCAGCGCCGATAACACCAAGACCGTAACCGATAACTCCCACGATTCCTCCTTTGTCGTGCGTGTCTTATTTCACGCAGGATAACCTTTTTATAACTGCCGGGCTCCATGGGTACGGGCACCGGCGGTTTAACGAATTGCCTTACCATTAAGGCGCGAGCGGAAGACTACTCCTCCTCCGCGACCTCCTCTGCCTCGGAGACATACACGGCGGTAAGGACCGTGAAGACGTAAGCCTGGATGGCGCCGACCACAAGCTCGATCGCATAGATCAGGATGAGGATGGCAAGCCAGGCCAGCGAAGGCAGGGCGCCGACGGCGTGGGCCGCGGAAACCTGCTGAAGCAGCGGCTGCATGAACATGCTCGCCATGATGGCGAACGAGCCCATGACCACGTGTCCTGCGAACATGTTGCAGAACAGACGGACGGCAAGCGTGATGAGGCGCAGGAAGGTCGAGAAAAGCTCGACGACCCACACGAGCACGTTCATCGGGAAGCTCACGCCCTGCGGGGCGAGGCTCTTGATGTAGCCGATCACGCCGTGAGCCTTGCATCCGTAGTAGATGAAGTACACGAAGGCGAAGATGGCGAGCGCGGCGGTGGAGCCGATTGCACCGGTGCCGGGCTTCATTCCCGGGATCAGGCCGATCATGTTATTGATCAGGATGAACAGGAAAAGCGAGCACAGGAACGGGAAGTGCTTCTTCCAGTTCTCACCCACGACGCCCTTGCCGATATCGTTCTCGACGTACTCGATGATGTACTCGAAACCGTTGACGAAGAAGCCCTTGGGGACCAGGGTCTGCTTCTTCTTGAACACGGCCAGGACGATCAGGAGCACGATCGTGGAGACGATCAGCCAAAACGAGTACTGCGTGATGCCGCAGCTCAGATCGCCCACGACAGGGGTGGAGCTGAACTCGCTGACCAGATGATTAATCTCATCAGGCAGCTTTTCAAAAATTTCCACGACTTACCTTTCGACCTCATGAGGATCTCGTAGCGCCTTGGCGACGCGAACCGCGCAGGCGGCCATAAAGGCCACGAAGCCGATCGCCTCGCCCAGGAGGAACATGCGAAATGCCTCTCCGAACAACACAAACACAACCAAGGTAAAGACGAGCAGAGCGATTGCCGAGACCGCCAGACTCACCATACCCTTGAGCATGTCCGCATTCTGCTTATCGTCAAGAACCGGCTTGAGCGTAAAGACAAAGGGAAGGAAGGCAATCGCGCCCGCGATGGCACCTGCAACGATAGCGAGCAGATCGGCTATCTGAAACACTGGCGTCCTCACTTTCCTTTTTTATCGCCTCACAGGACAGTTCCCGCCAAACATTGGTGACTATTGTACGAGCCAATCGCTAAAGTACAACCGAAAAAGCATCGGTTAATACGCACCTGTTCGTTTTCTTAAGACCTTCTTTATGCCGCAGGTACGGTAATACGTTTTTCTCGAACCCTGCGGGGCAAAACGTCCATTAACTAAAGGTGCGCACAGGCGTCTTCTACTTGCCCGCGCGCACCATTTCTTCCTATTTGCAGCCGCGGCCGTCTTAGCCCAGCGACTAGAGCGTGCCGTAGATGCGATCGCCGGCGTCGCCCAGGCCGGGAACGATGTAGGCAGCCTCGTTGAGATGGTCGTCGATAGCACAGGTATAGATATGCACATCTGGGTCCTTCTCGGTCAGCGACTTGAGGCCCTCGGGGGCAGCGACGATGCACAGCATGCGGATGTCCTTGACACCGCGCTCGCGCAGGTAGCTGATGGCCATCTCGGCCGAACCGCCCGTGGCGAGCATGGGGTCGACGACCAGGCAGATGCGCTGGTCGATATCCTTGGGCATCTTGCAGTAATACTCGTGCGGCTCGTGGGTAACCTCGTCGCGCTCCATACCGATGTGGCCCACGCGAGCGGAGGGTACCAAGTCGAGGATGCCATCGACCATGCCAAGGCCTGCACGCAGAATGGGAACGATGGCGAGCTTTTTGCCGGCGAGCTGCTTAAACGTTGCGGTGGTGATGGGGGTCTCGACTTCGACGTCTTCCATGGGCAGGTCGCGCATGGCCTCGTAGCCGTCAAAAAGTGCGAGTTCGCGCACGAGCTGGCGGAACTGGTTGGTGCCGGTGTTTTTGTCGCGCAGAATCGACAGCTTATGCTGGACGAGCGGGTGATCGACAAGGGTCACACGGGACGTATCGTAGGTGACGGTCATGGGTTGATTGCCCCTTTCGTTGCGGCCGGAAGATGGCCTTGCTGACAAGGCGCATGGCGATGTTGTTGCCGCGCGCCGTGCATAAGTTTAGCGGTTTGTTGTATCGAGCAGCCCATCGCAGCCCTACTGTGCGGTACTGAGCGAGCGCTTGACTGCATCACGCCAGCCCGCAAGGTTTTGCTCGCGACGCTCGGCGGACATATGGGGAAGGAAGGTCCTAACGATCTGGGCATTTTGCTCCAGCTCTTCAAGGTCTTCCCAATAGCCGACAGCAAGACCCGCCAAGTACGCGGCACCGATTGCCGTGGTCTCCACCGTCTCGCATTGCAGCACGGGGATATCCAGCAGGTCGGCCTGGAATTGCATGATGAACTCGTTGCGTGAGGCGCCGCCATCGACGGACAGGCGCTCAATCGAAAGTCCCACGTCCTGCTCCATGGCGCGCAGCACGTCATAACTCTGGTAGGCCATGGACTCGCAGGCCGCACGCACAATGGTCGCGCGACTCGAGGCACCGGTCAGGCCGCACACGATACCGCGGGCACGCGGGTCCCACCAGGGAGCGCCCAGGCCAGCGAAGGCGGGGACGAAGTAGCAGCCCTCGTTGTCGTTGATCGAAGCGGCGAGTTGCGCGGACTCGCTCACACTCGAGATGATGCCCATGTTGTTGCGCAGCCAGTTCATGGTTGAGCCGGCGGCAAAGATAGAACCCTCGAGCGCATAGCTGATCTTGCCGTCCGCGGCGATACCGATCGTGGAGACCAGACCGTTCTTGGATTCGACGACCTCGTCGCCGGTGTTCATGAGCATAAAGCAACCCGTGCCATAGGTGTTTTTGGTCTGGCCGGGATGGAAGCAGCAGTGGCCGAACAGCGACGCCTGCTGATCGCCCGCCACGCCCATGATGGGCGGCATGTTGGTCATGATGTCGCTCGCGACGCGGCCGTAGTCGCCCGAGCTCCAACGAACCTCGGGCATCATGGAACGTGGAACGTCAAAGAGCGCCAGCAGGTCGTCGTCCCAATCGAGCGTATGGATATTAAAGAGCGCCGTGCGGCTGGCATTGGTGTAGTCGGTGGCAAAGACCTGACTGCCGGTGAGGTTGTAGATGAGCCAGGTATCGATGGTGCCGAACATGAGGTCGCCCGCCGCCGCGCTCTCACGCGCACCGTCGACGTTGTCGAGGATCCACTGCACCTTGGAAGCCGAGAAATACGGATCGAGCGTGAGTCCCGTGCGGGAGCGCACCAGCTCTTCTGCGCCCCGCTCGACCAGCTCGTCGATCAGAGGTGCGGTGCGACGGCATTGCCACACGATGGCGTTATAGATGGGTTGGCCGCTTATGCGGTCCCACACCACCGTGGTCTCGCGCTGGTTGGAGATACCGATGGCGGCGATGCGGTCAGAATGGATGCCGCTCTTAAACTGGACCTCCATCATCACGCCGATCTGGCTGGCAAGCACCTCCATGGGGTCTTGCTCTATCCAACCGGGACGCGGGAAGCTGGTTTTGACGCTACGACGTGCCTGCGCGACGATGCAGCCGTACTCGTCGACGATGGTCGCAAGTACCGAGGTGGTGCCGCAGTCGAGCGCCATGATGTAGGAACCGCCAAAGTTAAACGAGGCATCTTCCATGCCCAGGCTGCCCAGATTCAACGACATCGCTTACACCTTTCTATTGCATCGGGTCGGACAGGACCCGTTCGATCTCTGATGCGGGAAGTGCGCCTTGGCGCAGGATCTGGAGCCCGCCGTGCTGGAACGACACGATGGTCGAGGCGTCGCGACACGGGGTCTCGCCGGCGTCGACGGCAACATCGACCCCCTCCAGGATGCGCTCCTCCACCGTGACAAAACTTGCCGGCGCGGGCGCGCCATGCGTGTTGGCGCTGGTGCAGGCAAGAGGGCTGCCGCAGGCGCGGATGAGCGCTTGCACCACTGGCGAGGCCGAAGCGCGAAGTGCCACCGTGTCGTCGGCGGCGCGCATAAAGGTCGGCACGCAGGGGGCCGCCTTGACCACGATAGTCAGGGCTCCCGGCCAGCATCGTCGCGCGAGTACGCGAGCCTCTTCGGGGATATCCACGCCATAGCGGTCGAGTGCTTCGGCATTATCAACCAGCCAGGCGACCGTTTGGGTGAGCTTGCGCTGCTTGAGGGTAAAGATGCGGCGGTAGCCGGTACCGAGCGCAGGGACCGCGGCGCCATTGACGACAGCCTGCGGATCGCGCGGCCACGATGGGAATTCGCTTGTATCTTGGGGTACGGCGTCCGAGAAGGCGTTGACTGCCACGGCGACACCGTAGACGGTCTCGGTCGGGATCAAGGCCAGGCCGCCGCAGCCGAGCACCTCGGCCGTGCGCTCGACGGCGAGCCGATGCGGCTCGCGCGTTCCCTCGTATACCCGATAGACCGTCTGCATGTGTATGCCAGCCCCTTACGCTCTGGTGAAAGTTTGTTTACTGAGGGGCATTCTCGCACGAAACATTCAGCCTATTTGCCCAGAGCGCATGTTGGTTTGGTGAGCGGCTCTAGTAGTCGGTGAAAGTGAGGGGGTTATTGGACTGCGACGAACTTCTTTGGCCTGCCGGCGTGGCATCTTTGGGCGGCGTAGCGCTCGATGCTGTCTATCGTTATCATCCGACGGCCGTCGACGAGTTCAACATCGAGTTTTCCGGCTTTGACCAGCGCGGTAATCCGCGGAGCGGAGACTTTGAGGTCCAGCGCTGCATCTTTAAATGTTCGGCACGCCGCTTCCCGAGCGTCCTCGTGGTCGATTTCGACTGAAAGGGCCACGACCTCGGCCGAGCGTTCGTACCCTGCCGGAGTCAAACCGTTGTTGAGGTCGTCGGCCAAAAACGCCATCAGCGCCTCGGTGGCATGGGTAATCGCTTCTTCGCGCGTATCGCCATCGGCAAAGGCGCCGGGAAGCTGCGGGAAGCTGGCGCAGTAACCGTCGTCTTCTTTTATGAGAACGCAGTCATAGGTAAATCGCTGCCTCATTTTGCCTCCAACTACCATCCAGCTTGGCGACGAATACTTGCCCACGTGCCCTTCTTTGGTCGATCACCACCAGAGCCGTTCACGGTGACAACACGATCGCCAGAAACATACTTAGCATGACTACCGACTTGCGCGACCTTCACGAATCCATCGTGCTTGAGTAGGGCAATGATTTCCCGAAAGGTAGGAGGTTGCATGGGCCGACCTCTTTCAGCCGTCCTAATTATAAACTACTTTATAATTTTTGCTAACCAGTTAATGAATATTACTGGCGCTGTTTGGGCTCGGTGACGATGGCTCGGACGATGCGGGGGCGATCGGTGAGGTCGCGGACGATGCGCACGTCCGAGAGACCCGCCTGGCGGCAGAGCTCGGCGGCGGCGTCGAGGGCACCCTCGTAGAGCTCGCAGGCAAACAGGCCGCCGGCGCGCAGCATGTAAGGCGCCGCATTGAGCAGGCGGCGGAAGATATCGAGGCCGTCGGCGCCGCCCTCAAGCGCCAGGTCGGGCTCGAAGTCCTTGACCTCGTGCGGCAGTGAGCGCATGACGTCGGTCGGAATGTAGGGCGGATTGGAGACAAGCACATCAAAGGTGCCCCACTCTTCGCGGGGAATGGAACTCACCAGGTTGGTGAGGCTAAAGGCGACCTCATCGGATGTGAGACCGAGGGCGTCGCGGTTTTTGGTGGCCAGATCGATAGCGCGCGGCTCGATATCGGTGGCGGTGCAGGTAACGTGGCCGCGGCGCTCCCAGGCAAGGGAGAGCGAGATGCAGCCCGTGCCGCAGCCGACCTCGAGAACGCGGGCGATGCGGGGCTCGGCTGGGGCAGGCGAAGCGGCATCCTGAGCTGAAGCCGTCTCCTGGTCGGCACCCTCGATGGCGATGCCGTATTCGTCGAGCTCGGACTCGGCGGCTTCCGTGGCTTCGGCTTCTGCTGCCTGCGCGGCGGCTTCCTCGGCCTCGCGATCGGCCAGTTCCTCGGCATAGGCACGGCTGCCCAGTACGTCGCCGCCTAGCGCCGCCTCATCGGCAGCCGTCAGGTTAGCGGCACGACGCTCGGCGGTCGCGCGTTCGTCTGCCAGCGCGGCCTCGGCTTTGCGTGCCTCCTCGACCTCATCGTTCCAAGGCAGCTCAACACGCTGACGGGCAGCGGCTTCGGGGCTCAGCACCTCGGCATCCAGATAATTGAGGACTTCCTCGACGAGCATCTCGGTTTCGGGGCGCGGAATGAGCACACCGGGGGCGCACGCGACGTCGATCATGCGAAACTGCGTGCTGCCGGTGATGTACTGTAGCGGCTCGCCTTTGGCGCGACGAACGACGGCCGCATGCATGGTCTCGAGCTGGGCCGCGTTAAGCGTCTCGTCCATACGCATATATAGGTCAATGCGCGCCAGGCCCGTAGCTGCGCACAGCAGCCACTCGGCAGAAAGACGGGGGCGCTCCTCGCCGCGCTCGGCCAGGTACTCCTTGGTCCACTCAAGACAACGCTTGATGGTCCAGATCTCGTTTGCCATGGGGCCCTCCCCTCTTAAGCGCCGGACGGCGCGCGAATGTCGGAGCAGATTGTACGCGAGGCCAGCGCTTGGCAAGGGGCGATTGCAGGCGATTATCGAGAATCAGCCCAGATTTTTTGTTTGCCCCCGTCCAAAGTGTTCATTCGCCGACGTTCATATCAGCATCCGTCAAGCTTTTGGCAAGGTTGCCCCCAACCTGACCAATATCTAACCAAACGCTTGCCACATCACTTGACGCGCGACGCGTCAAAAATCGCCCCTCGACTTCTTGGACGATTTTTCGAGCAATATTATCAATAGCAGATGAAGGCTGTTAATTACTTTGAGCAGGTAGGCAGCTTAATTTCTAACAAAGCAGATTAAATAAACTCGAAAAGTAATTTACCCAACCTAGTCATTTAAGAACGTCCCCAATGACTAAAATGCCATCACAGCCGACTGAATAAAATATCAAGGCAATGTCCCCAATGACTCCCTACGGATCATTTGACAACCAAGAAAACGCCGATGTTTTGGCAATGCCAGCGAGCGACGTCCAGAGCGAACAAGTTGGCATGAAAAAGGCAAGGCATAGACCTTCTGGTCATGCCTTGCCTTTTGAATGACAAATTGTCGCTCTGGGCGGCGCGCAGCGTCGAGCCGTTACGCGGTTTGGCAAAACCGCGTAACCCACTACACAGCCTGCGCCAGCTTCTCGGCTCGCTCGGCGGCGGCGAGTGCCTCGATCACGGTGCCGAGCTGATCGCCCAGAAGGACGCCGTTGTAGGTGGAGTTGAAGCCGATGCGGTGATCGGTCACGCGGTCCTGGGGCTGGTTGTAGGTACGGATCTTCTCGGAACGGTTGCCATGGCCGATCTGGCTCTGGCGCTCGGCACCGAGCTCGGCCTGCTGCTTCTCGAGCTCCATCTCGTACAGACGGGCACGCAGCATCTGCATGCAGACCTCGCGGTTCTGGATCTGGGAGCGCTGCTCCTGCGACTGCACCACGGTGTTGGTGGGCAGGTGGGTAATGCGCACGGCGGAGTAGGTGGTGTTAACGCACTGACCGCCAGGGCCGGAGGCGCAGTAGGTGTCGATGCGCAGGTCGGACTGGTTGATCTGGACGTCGATCTCCTCGGCCTCGGGAAGCACGGCGACGGTAGCCGTGGAGGTCTGAATGCGGCCCTGGGACTCGGTCTTGGGGACGCGCTGGACGCGGTGCACGCCGGACTCGTACTTCATGACGGAGTAGACGCGGTCGCCCTCGACCTTGAACTCAATGGACTTAAAGCCACCGGCCTCGCTGGGGCTAGAGTCGAGCACGGTAGTCTTCCAGCCGCGCGACTCGCAAAAGCGCTGATACATCTTGTACAGGTCGCCGGCGAAGATGGCCGCCTCGTCGCCACCGGCGGCGGAGCGGATCTCGACGATGGTGTTCTTGTCGTCGTTGGGGTCGCTCGGGATGAGCATGTACTTGATGTCTTCCTCGAGCTGGGGAAGCTTGGCCTCGTTTTCGGAGATGTCCATCTGGAGCATCTCCTTCTCATCGGCATCGGTGGTATCGTGCAGCATTTCCTTGGCAGCCTCGATGTCATCGAGCGCGCCGATGTACTCGCGCGAGGCGGCGATGAGGTCGGACTGGTGCGCGTATTCCTTGTTGAGACGCGTGAACTCCTTGATATCGGAGGCGACGGCCGGGTCGGAAAGCTTCTTCTCGAGCTCCTCGTAGGCCTTGATGATCTTTTCGAGCTTGTCGCGCATGACGGACTCCTTTATATGCGTGAAGGTGAAAATCGGCAGAATTGATGGGGCGCGGGGCGCCGCTGCGGGGGTAAGCCCGGCTAGAACATGTCGATCCTCAGATACATGCGCATCCCTTCGCGTATGGGGTACATAGTTGCGGTCTAACCCATACATGATAGCGTGCGCAGGCAAACCTGCATATAACCCGCACGGAATCCGACAAAGGGACAGTCCCTTTGTTGGATTCTAGAGCGTGTGGAGCAGAGCGATGAAAAAGCGGACACCCTGAAGGTAGACTCGGCGGGTAATGCGCTCGTTGGTGCCGTGGACGCCTCGGTCGCACTCGTCATCGTCGACCACAAAGGCCGAGAAACGAATGCACTCAGGGCAAATGCGCTGATAGTTGGCAGCGTCGGTCGCGCCGATCACGGTCGAGGGGACGATGCTGACAGGAGCCCCGCCCGTCGCACTCGGTCCGTTTTCCTCCGTCCCCTTTGGATCACGGAAATAGCGGGCGGCGATGGCGCGAACGGCCTCGAGCCCCGGTCCACCGACACGCGGAGACGGCGAAGGCTCGGAGCTGCCGGGGCCCAGCTCCACTTCGACACAACCGGCAAGGTCCGCCCCGGCAACCGCCTCACGGCAGCGCGCCACAACGTCGACCACGCTCGTACCCTCGAGCATGCGGAAGTTAATGTTGGCCCACATATCCTGCGGCATTACGTTGGCGCCGGTGCTGCCACCCTCGATCTGCGTGGGCGCGCAGGTGGTCGTCACCAGCGGATAGAGCTTTTTGCTGGCGAGGCAATCGCGGACAATGGCATCCCCGTTGGCGGCAATTTCATCGGCCGTGTAGAGCCCCAACTCGACGAGTTGAGCGGCAAGCAAGTCGGTCACGCGCGTCGGCCACTCGATATCGCAGATTGCGGTGATGGCACGGCTGAGCACCTCGAGCGATGTGCCGCCGTAGGGGTTGGACGAATGCCCGCCCTCACTCTTCGTCTTGAGTATGATATCGGCGTAACCCTTCTCCGCGAGGTCGGCATGCATAAGCCAGCCCTCGCCCGCGCCATACTCGGCAGCCGAAACAATACGGTAGTCACCCTCGTCGATCAGATATTCAAGTTCAACGCCACGCTCCTCGAGCACACGACCGATCGCCCCCGCGCCGTACTGCGTGGTTTCCTCGTCCTGGCCAAAGGCGAGCAGCAGGGTACGCTTGTGCTCCCAGCCGTGCGCGAGCGCATACTCAACCGCCTCGAGAATGCCTGCGACCTGGTCTTTCATATCGATGGCGCCGCGACCCCAAATGTAGGTGTCGTCCACATGTCCGCTAAAGGGGGCATGCGTCCAGTCAGCCTCGGTGCCGGGTACCACGGGAACCACGTCCATGTGGCCCATGAGCATAATGGGCTTGAGGGCAGGGTCGGAACCGCCAAGCGTCACCAATAGCGAATGGTCGATAAGCTCGACCTTACCCGCCGTAAATACGTGCGGCCAAGCCTGCTGCATATACGCGCGCAGGTCGTCGAACGGCTGCCAGTCCACCGCCTCGGCATCCATACTCGAGATGGTCGGAAACGACAGCACGCGACCCAAGCGCTCGCACGCGCCAGCCTCGTCTATATCGGCAAAATCATCCTCATGCGCAAAGAAGCGCCAAACCTCGGCCATGACATCCTTTCGATTGTGATGACGAGGGCCGCCCCACCGGAGCGGCCCTGCCACATAAGCGTTTGCGGTCGGTTATTTGTCCTCGAGATAACGCGAGAGGAACTCGCGAGTGCGCTGGTGCTTGGGGTTGCCGAAGAGCTCGGCCGGCGCGGCGTCCTCGAGCACCACGCCCTTGTCCATAAAGACCACGCGGTCGGACACCGTGCGGGCAAAAGCCATCTCGTGCGTGACGACGACCATGGTCATGCCTGCGGCAGCGAGCTTGCGCATGACCTCGAGCACTTCTCCCACGATCTCGGGGTCGAGCGCGGAGGTCGGCTCGTCGAACAGCATGATCTGCGGATTCATGCACAGGGCGCGGGCGATGGCCACGCGCTGCTTTTGGCCGCCGGACAGGCGACCCACGGCGGCGTGCGCGAACTTTTCGAGCCCCACACTCGTCAAATGCTCCATCGCGACCTTCTCGGCCTCGGCCTTGCTCATCTTTTTGAGCGTGACGGGCGCAAGCGTGCAGTTGTCGAGCACGTCCATGTTGTTGAACAGGTTAAAGTCCTGGAACACCATGCCGATGTCCTCGCGGAGTTTATTGATATTGCAGCGCTCGGCCGTAAGGTCCTGGCCGTGAAACCAGATGTGGCCCGCGTCCGGGGTCTCGAGCAGGTTGAGGCAGCGCAGGAAGGTCGACTTGCCCGAGCCCGAGGCGCCGATAATGGTGACAACCTCGCCGGGGTTAACGGACAGGTCGATGCCCTTGAGCACCTCGAGCGAGCCAAAGCTCTTGCGCAGGCCCTCGACGCGGATGAGCGGCTCATTGGTCTGTGCGGCGGCCGCGGTGCCGGTAGTGGCGATATCTGCCATGATGATTCTCCTCGTCTTGAGCCTAGTTGGAGCTGGGCAGCGTTGCCGGGGCCTCGGCGCCGAGCTTTTTGCCAAAGGCCTCGAGCAGGCGGCTCGCCACGAGCGTCAGGATCAGGTAAACCACGAGCGCCACGCAGTAGACCTCCATCTGGCGGTAGTACACGCCGGCGACGGTGGTGGTGGCGTACATGAGGTCGAACACGCCGATGACCGAAAGCACCGACGAGTCCTTGATGTTGATGATGAGCTCGTTGGTGAGTGCGGGGATCGCGTTTTTAATACCCTGGGGGAACACGACCTTGCGCATGGCCTGCCACTGCGACAGACCCAGCGAGCGCGCCGCCTCGGCCTGGCCGGGATCGATGGACTCGATGCCGCCGCGCAGGACCTCCATCATGTAGGCGGTGGAGTTGAGCGAGATAGTGACGAGGCCGGCGGTGAAGGTACTCCAAATCTGGTTGGCCTGGGCGGTCTCGAAGCCCATGCCGCGCAAAACGGTGAAGCCCGCGTAATAGATGAGTAGGCCCTGGACCATCATGGGCGTGCCGCGCACGATGGTAGAGTAGACGGTCGCAAAGCCGCGGCCAATGCTCTTAAAGAAGCGCACCAGGTCGTTGTCCACGCGATCGAAGGTCTGAATACGCAGGAACACAAAGAGCAGCGCCAGGAAGAATGCGATGACGGTGCCGAAGGTGGCAAGCGCGATGGTGATCTCGATACCGCGGATAAAGAAGTCCCCGCTCTTGTAGGTCATGTAGACCAGGCTCGACAAAAAGTCGCTAGGATTGGAATCCGAGACAATGCTCACCTGTACCAGGTCGATAAACGACATGACGCAGCGGTCCACGAAAAAGATCGCCGCGATGGCGACCACGACGTAGCTGCCCAGGCGCGCGCCGTGGCGGAAACGCTCGGATGCGAACGGCGACTTTTCGCGATAGTCGCTCCAGTGCATAAGCTTGGTGACGAGCGCCGCCGCCGACACGACAATCCAGGCCCAAAGAATCGCCCAAAGGCAATCCTGGAAGATGCCGGTGGGGGCCAAGAAGCTCAACGGCGTGGGGTTGCGTTGGCTAAACGCCAGGCCGAGCGCCGCGATGACGCTCGTGCCCAGGTACACATAACGGTGGTCGGCCTTGATAAAGGAGGCCAGACGATTGATGGTTTTCATGCTGCCTCCCTATGCCGGCTGACGATCGAGGCACGCGTCCCACATTTGGTCGCGTTCCTCTTGGCTAATGCCCTTGAGTGTCTTGTCGATGAGTTTAAGTAGCTTGTCCGAGCCCTTGCGGCAGCCGACGTTTGCCGTGACCTCCTGCTTAAAGCCCTCGCCCTCGGCAAATTGAATCGGCACGATACCCGGGTTTTGGGCCATATAGCCCTTCTCATTCTCGGTGTTGTAGGTCACGGCGTCGCACGTGCCCTGCAGCAGGTTCGAAAACACCGTGGGGACGGAGTCGACCGGGTTTTTGTGGACGACGCCCGGGATCTCGTCGATGACGGTATCGAGCATGGTGTCCTTTTGGCCGAGCACCGTGGCGCCGCTAAAGTCGCTGAGCTTGGTGGCGTTTTGGTAGGGCGAGCCCTCTTTTACGAACAGGCCAAAGTAGCCGATAAAGTACGGGTCGGAGAAGCCGACGGACTCCTCGCGCTCGGGCGTAGCGCTCATGCCGGCGATGATGAGGTCGATCTGGCCGTTGTTGAGCGAATCGATAAGGCCCGAGAAGCTCTGCTTGACGGCAACGGGCTCGCCGCCGAGGGCCTTGCAGACGATCTTGGCGATCTGCACGTCGTAGCCATCGGCATAGGCGCCCTGCACGTTGTCGATGGGGATGGTGTACTCGCTGGCTTCGGAAACCTGCCAGTTGTACGGGGCGTAGGCCGCCTCCATGCCAATGCGGATCTTGTCCTTGCCGATCACGGAATCGGACAGGTCGTCACGACCGCCGCCCGTCGTGGGCTGAACTACCTTGAGCGTAGACGGGCGCTGGCAGCCGGCGAGCGCGCCGGCGACGACAGAAGCGCTCGCAGCGAGAGCACTACCCAAAAAGATGCGACGGCTGCATACCGGCTGTGGATGCGCGTCGCGTTGATGGGGAGAATGCATAATCTGCCTTCCCTGTTGAATCGTATGCTGACGACTTAACAGGATACCGCTCAGCGCTACCTCCAGCAAATGCATATATAAATGCATATATGCAAGTTTACGAACTGAAAACGATTGGTAGTCGTTGGAGACGTTCTTAAACGACTAGTCAAACAAGAACGTCCCCAACGACTAGGCATGAAAAAGGCAAGGCATAAACCTTCTGGTCATGCCTTGCCTTTTGAATGACAAATTGTCGCCCTGGGCGGCGCGCAGCGTCGACCGGCCCGCCGTTCATTAGAACGGCGGAACCTCTAGAGCAGGGTGACGCTAAAGCTACGTTTATCGGTAGCGCCGGGAGCCAAGGTGATGGTGTTGACCTTGTGCTCAAAGACGTCGTCCTCGGTGTCCATGGTGGTGTGACCGGTCCAGGGCTCGAGCGCCACAAACGGGGCGTCGTTGGCGGCAGACCACACGCCAATGTACTTAAAGCCCTCAAAGTCGATCTTGACGCCGTGGCCCGACTTGCGGCCGCGCAGCGTGAGCGTGGAGCCCGGGGTATCAGTGAACATGATGGCGTCGTTATCGAAGCTGCGGTGCGTGATGGGCAGCACGTCCGAGTTATCGGGAGCCTTGTAACTGCCCTCGAACGTCATAAGACCGTCGGGCGTGATGATGGGAGCCTCATTAGTCCAAGCCTCGGTAAACGCCAGCTCGTAATCCTCGAATGCCTCGTCCTCGGCACCGGGAGCCGGTACGTTAAACGCGGGGTGGCCGCCCACCGAGAACGGCAGGTCCACGTCGCCGGTATTGGTGACGGCAAAGGTCTGGGTAAGTGTGGCGTCACCAGTCAGGGCATAGGTCATGTTGAGCTTAAAGTGGAACGGGAACGCCTTGAGCGACTCGGGCGTGTCGGTGATCTCGTACGTTACCGAGGAGCCGTCCTCCGAAACCTCGACCAGCTTGTGTTCGACGATGCGCGCGAGTCCGTGGCGCGGCATCTCGCAGGTGCCGGCCGCAGACGTCGCCGTGTTGTTGCGCAGCGAGCCCACAATAGGGAACAGGATGGGCGCGTGCTTGCCCCAAAAGGCCGGGTCGCCCTGCCACAGATACTCGTTGCCGTTGAGGGCAAGGCTCGTGAGCTGGGCGCCCATGGAATCGATGGCCGCGGTGAGGCCGCCGCGCTTGATGGTAGTGACGGTAGACATGCTACTTCCTCCAAAAATAAACAATAGTGTCGAGGGCTATTGTCCCACTCTTGGCGGCGGGACGGGACAGCAGGCGATTATTGAGTAGTCATAGCGGAATGAGCGGCGAGCACCTACTGGGTATCCACGTAAAGGTCGAACCCGCCCTGCGGTGTGGTGTCGACCGTGTCGGGCGCCTGTGAGTTAAAACTCACGGGGACCATGCGCTTTGAGGCACGGAAGCGCGTGCCGTCGGTGGCGACGGGCGGTTCATCGACGGTGAGCTCGTAGTCGCCGGGCTTAAGTTCGATGCCGTCACCAGCGGAATTGACGTATTGATACTCGTCAATCGTCTGCCCTTTGAGCGTGCGCCCCACGATGTGGATGAGCATTTGGCTGTCGCCGCGCGCGGTGTCCCACGTCGCGCCGTCCTTGACCTCGACCGACACATGTACCGAGCGCGTGCGGCCGAGCGATTGCTCGATAGACATCTCGACCTTGGCGGCGTCTTTTCGCTGTTGTTCAACATGGCTCCAGACGTTTCCAATTACCGAGCATGCGATAACGCCGGCCATGAAGGCGATAAGGATGGGGCCGAGCGGAGAGCGACGTCCTGCATCTTCCTCGCGAGACAGATTGGGACGACGTGTGGGCGCGGGCGCCTGAGCACCCTGCGAGGGCACGTCGAGAATACTGAAGGATGCCGTGCTGTCGGGGTCGATGTTATGGCGCGGCTGCGGGGTCTTGGCCGGCGAGATGGACATGTCCGCCGGCTCACCGAGTGTGGCCGTGGCATCGGCCTTAGCCTCATCGGCCTCGGCTTGGGCCCAAGCCTGCTCAAAGGTCAGGGGCTCGGCGGCATCGGAGGCGGCATCAGGCTCGACAGCGGCATCGTTGCCGGTCTCGTCCTCGTCGCTCGACACGTCACGCGACGCGGGCTCGTCCCACTCCTCGTCCGGAGCCTCGCCCTCGCTATACCACCATTCAAAGTTATCGATATCCATACGGGGCGCCCCTTAGGCCTCGCAAATAAACACTCGCTAGTCTTATACCCCCAGACGGCACCGAAGCTCACCCGCGCCGGACACGAAAACAGTCACAACATTCGACGTTTTTCCTCGTTTTCGAGATTTTCATCGAATGTTGTGACGGTTTAGGCGGCAGCCACGCCGCGAATGTGACAAAGAGACTGTCCCTTTGTCACATTCTGTTAGAGTTGCAGGGATTGAATCCCGCTTATTCACGCGACATTGGAGTGACAACCTTGACCGCCGCAACCACGCCAAAAAGTAAGTCAACCGCCGCCGCGCTCTCCCCCGCGCGCACCAATCTTTGCCTGGCGCTGCTCGTGCTGTTGGGATTCTCGCTCGGCTGCTCCGAGTTCGTGGTCATCGGCATCGAAAGCGACCTAGCGACGGAACTCGGCGTATCGCTTGCCACCGCAGGCCAACTTATTAGCGTGTTCGCACTGATCTACGCTATCTCGACGCCGGTGCTCGCGCTCAGTACGGGGCGTTTTCGCCGCTACCAGCTGCTCGTGTGCTACAGCATCGTCTTTGTGCTCGGCAACCTGGTCATGGCGTTGGCGCCCAACTTCCAGGTGCTGTTCATCTCGCGCATCATCCTGGGCTCCGTCTCGGGCGCACTGCTCGCCGTGGGCGTGACGTACATCCCCGAGCTTCTGTCTCCGCAGCAAACTTCGCTTGCCATCTCGGTGGTATATGGTGCGTTTTCCGTGGCAATGGTCTTTGTCACTTCGATCGGCAAGTTTGTGGCCGACACGCTCGATTGGCACGTGGCCATGTACGGCACGCTGGCCTTTGCCGTTCTGATCTGCGGAGCGCTCGTGGCGTTTATGCCGCGCGCTGGGCAAACCGACGAGCCCGCCACTTTTCGCGAGCAGGCGGGTCTGCTACGCGAGCCGAGCATCATCACCGGCATGCTCATCTTTTTGTTTGGCGTGGGGTCGGTCTACGTTTTCTACGGCTACGTGACGCCTTATCTTGAGCAGGTGCTGGGCATGGGCACGGTCGAAGCCAGTACCACGCTCATGGCCTACGGCGTGTTCTGCCTGATCTCGAACATCCTGGGCGGATGGATCGATGCGCGCTTTGGCATGAAGGCGCTACTCGTGACGTTTGTGCTGCAGGCTGCAGCGTTACTCGGACTGTTTGCTGTGGGCGGCACCATGCCGCTCGCGCTGGTCTTTGTCTTTAGCCTGGCGCTGCTCATGTACCTGTTCTCGGTGTCGTGCATCACGCACTTTATGGACGTGGCACGCAGCCGCCATCCCAAGTCGATGGTACTCGCAAGTTCGGTTGAGCCCATGGCGTTTAACGTCGGCATCTCGTTTGGCACCGCAGTGGGCGGCACCGTGGTAAGCAGCGTTGGCATTGCATATGTAGGCGCAGTGGGTGCCGCGTTCTCGCTTGTGGCCTGGGTGCTTACGCTGGTGACGATTAAGTTGGCTCGCTGGGAACGCAAGAGGGCGATGGCGCAGGCGTAGATGCGATACTCGAGCTCGATGATGGCGATCGAAAGGAAACCGCATATGCAACGTGTACTGTTCATCTGCTATGGAAACATCTGCCGCTCGACGATGGCCGAGTCGGTGTTTACCGAGCTCGTGCGCCGCGCTGGGCGCGAGGCGGAGTTTGCCATCGATTCCGCGGCGACCTCGACCGAGGAGATCGGCAACCCGCCACACCACGGTACCGTTGCCAAGCTACGCGAGGTCGGGATTCCCGTCGTCGCACATCGCGCACGTCAGGTGCGTCGCGCGGAGTATGGCGACTGGGACCACATTGTCTATATGGACGACGAGAACGCCCGCGCCCTGTACCGAATTTTTGGGAAGGACCCCGATGGCAAGATCTCGCGCCTGCTCGATTGGACCGATCGCCCCGGCGACGTGGCCGACCCCTGGTACACCGGCAATTTCGACGCCACCTACCGCGATGTACTCGCCGGTTGCACCGCCATGCTCGAGCAGCTGTAGGCGCTCGGGCGGCGCGGGCACACGGGCCACGCCATCGGCATAAAACGAGCGTGGATTTTCTCCCACTTTGAGCGTTCGAGTGCGCTCTAAACGGGAGAAAATCCACGCTCGTTATCTCGGTGGGAGAAAATCCACACTCATGAATGTGACAAAGGGACTGTCCCTTTGCCACATCCGGGACCGGCCCTAGACCGGCTTGACCTCCAGCTTTATCCCCTCGGCGCAG
This sequence comes from Collinsella sp. CLA-SR-H006, assembly GCF_040097075.1. Taxonomy (NCBI): domain Bacteria; kingdom Bacillati; phylum Actinomycetota; class Coriobacteriia; order Coriobacteriales; family Coriobacteriaceae; genus Collinsella; species Collinsella sp. CLA-SR-H006. The sequence goes on from NZ_JBBNPD010000008.1 coordinate 30,461, forward strand.
GAGTCGCCCAAAACATCCGAAAGGGCCCAGGTCGCATATAGCGGCAAATAGAGAACCGCTCCGTTGCGCTCAACGTTGCCTCTCGAGAAAACAATCCCGAGCCTTACGCCATATTCAGCCGTATCAAGCACATGACCGAGCGCAGCGTGCGCGTGGTAATAGGAGCCCGATTTAACCTCGATCGGAACAGCCGTCCCATCCGGTCCGTCGACCACAAAGTCCACTTCACCGCGCTTTTTTGTCTGATAGTAGTAAAGCTGGCGATTTTGGGCAGCCAGCTGCTGGGCCACCACGTTTTCGTAAATGCCGCCCAGATTGGGCTCCTTGCTATCAAGATACGCCGCTTGGGCGACTCCAACGGGGTAGCGCGCCATCAACATGCCCGTATCCGATTGGTATAGCTTGAACTGCGATGGCCGTGCCGTCTTGAGCAGGGGCGACTTTGGCTCGGTTACGATATCGGCTTTGAGAGCAACGCCGGCATCGACAAGCCAGACAAAATCTCGCTGGTACTTCTCATAATGCGCCTTGGGGTCAATGGAATTGAGCACGAAACGCTTGTGTTCGCCCTCAAGCATAATGGGGAGCTGATCGTAGATGCTCTGCACCTGAAGGGCACGCCCGCTTGCATACTTGGAAATATCCCGTCGGTACTGTTCGTTGAGCTCTGACTGTAGCTGACGAACAGAGGCAAGGTCGCCCTGCGTGTCAAGGAAACGCTGCACGACCTCCGGCATTCCGCCGACAACGGTATAGGTCCTGAAGTTTGCCATCATCGCGTCATGAATGTAATCAGGAATGGGCCTCTCGCTGATACACGCGTTACGTATCGTTTGGCGAGCCCCCTCGCTCACCCCGGTTGCCCAGCAAAACTCCTCAAAATCGAGCGGGAACATCCTAAGCTCGTGGACATACCCCACGGGATAGGACCTGACGCCCTTGAACTGAGTCCCGAGCATTGACCCCGAAAACGCCCAGCGGCACCTCCCGTCCTCAACAAGGAACTTTGCCATCGTCATGATGTCGGGGGCCTCTTGGACCTCATCGATAAACACGAGCGTTTTGCCTGGTGCAATCGACTTTCCCGAAAGAAGCGTCACCCTGCTGATGAAATCATCGGCATCCCGCGCCTCGAGAAGAGCATCTTTTGCCTGGCGATTTTCCATGAGGTTAAGCTCGATGTAGGTTGCATGGTTGGCTTTGCCAAATGCGCGAATCGAATAGCTTTTGCCGATCTGGCGAGAACCCGTGATGAATAAGGCCTTTTGCTCGGTAGACTTCAGCCAACGCTCCAGCTCTGCCGCTATTTTCCTACGCAGCATAGGCTCTCCCCTCAATATCATCGAATGAAATGCAGAGTTTATATACTTGATTATCTATGAAATGCAGAGTTTTTAGAACCTAAAATCGGATGAAATGCAGAGATTTGATATTACAAGCATAATAGAAGGAGCACCATCGGCGAATGTGACAAAGGAACTGTCCCTTTGTCACATTGCGCTCAACTACTCGTCGACGATCTCGGCGAGCCAGACGTTGAGGGTATCGACTTCGGGGCAGCAGAACTTTGCCGTGCCGGGCTCGTTTCCAGGCACGGTCCCGCCATAGCGCAGGATATCGATATAGGGAAAGCCCACGTGGCAGGCCATGGCGCACATCTTGCCGCGATCTCGGTCAAAGTCAAAGACGTCGCCCGGCTTGTGACCGTGGTGGCAGCGGCACGCACCCAGCTGGTCCACGCAGCTCACGCGGATGCGCGGACGCTTGCCACGCGGCGCGCCGAGCGGCTTGTTCTCGCCCGCAGGCTTGATGCCGCCCTCGCCGGCGTTACTCATGGTCAATCACATCCAGGCAGGCCTCGATGGGAAGGCCAGCCGACTTGTCCTCTTGGCCGGCATTGCGCTCGATAAGCTCAGCCACCACACGCATGGCATCGGACGTCGCGCGCTGCAGACTCCAACCTGCCATAACGCGGCCGACGAGCACCGCCGAGAACGTGTCGCCCGTGCCCGGGAAGTAGACCGGAATGAGCTCAAAGGGAATCGTAAAGTACTCCCCCGCCACATGGTCGTAACCGATAACCGCGTTCGTGCCATTGACTACGGCGCTCGTAATGACCACAGACTTGGCACCCAGCTCACGCACGGCGTCCACAAGGGCGCGGGCCTCATCGGGCGTAATTTGCTCGGCGATAGGCCTATCGGCAAGCAGGCACGCCTCGGTATAGTTGGGCACCGCGTAGTCTGCGCACTCCAGCAGATGCCGCATAAGGCCAATCGTGGACTCGGGCACGCCCGCATAGAGCTTGCCGTTGTCGCCCATGATGGGGTCGACGAACACCTTGGTGCCCTTTTGCGCACGGCGGTGGCAAAAGTCCGAGATGATGCGCGTCTCTTCCTCGGTCACGATAAAGCCGGTCGAGATGGCGTCGAACTCAAAGCCGAGCTCCTCCCAGATGGCGAGGCTTTGGCGCACGTACTCGGTGGTGTCGTGGATGTAGAACTTGGGGTAGTTGAGCGTGTCGGAAACGAGCGCCGTCGGCAGATTATGGATACGGTAGCCCATGTGCGACAGCACCGGCAGCATGGCGGAAAGTGCGACCTTGCCGTAGCCGCACATATCGTTGATCAGCAGCAGCTGAGTGTTCTTCATGAGGGTCTCCCTTGGTTCGGGCGCGGCGCAGCAGCGCCACAGTGCGACTAAGTGTAGCGCAGGGGACGTTGCGAGCGGAGTCGAGCGGCACGAAGGGCAAATTGTTGCGGAAAGGTTTCGGAAACGAGGGGCTAGCTTGCTTCATTGCGGCTCATTTGCCGCCACTTATTCAGTGCCATTTCAAAACTATGCCGGATTACGGGGCTGAACCTGAATGAGCCAACCACACCCCCTATTTTCAAATCATAGCGAGCCTTCTACCTGCGGTTTTCTTTTTACCAATTTCGGCATGGTCGGCAATCCGTCGTTCAGCCCCGTAATCCGGCATAGTTTTTAAGTTAGTCGTTGGGGACGTTCTTAAATGACTAGGCAAACAAGAACGTCCCCAACGACTATCATGCCGCCGAAGTTGAAAGGCAGATTGCCGCTCTGGCGGGTTTGCAGCGTCGAGCCGTTACGCGGTTTGGTAAAACCGCGTAACCACTAGTTTGGTACCTTGACAATCAATCTATGCGCTCCTAAATTAGTTAGGCACAAAACAATTCATCTACCTAACTAAGGAAAGGAGCGAAGCTTAGATATGTGTGTTGAACCACTCGTCCTTCCGCATGAGCCCGGCGGTGACCCGTCGCAACCGGTAGACATACCCGAAGCGGTCAGCGCCGAAGACAAACTCGCCAAGCGCATCCTGAGCGGCCTGGGCTTTTGCGGCCATTACATGCATTTTCATGGCGGAGGCGTGTCCGGCAAGGCGCCCATCATCTGCCTGCTGGCCAAGCAGCCCGGCGGCGAGATGTCGCAGCAGGAACTCGGCATGCATTTTGACCTCAAGCCGGGGTCGCTTTCCGAGATCCTGTCCAAGCTCGAGGTCAACGGTCTCATCGAGCGCAGCCGTAACCCCAAGGATCGACGGCAACTCACCATTCGCCTGACCGAAACCGGCCGGGAAAACGCCCGCATCGACCAGGCGGCCCGCATCCGCTTTAGAGAACGGGCCTTTAGTGCCCTCACTCACGACGAGCGCGAGCAGCTCGCCGAAATGCTCGAGAAAATCCGTGTAACCTGGGAGGAACTGGATGATTAAAACCCTCATGGGCAGCATCCGCGACTATATGAAAGTCACTGTTGCCACGCCATTGCTCGTGCTTGGCGAGGTGCTCTGCGAGATGCTGATTCCATTTATCACCGCCAACCTGATCGACGCCATCAAAGACGGCACCACCGTAGCCGAGATGCTTCCCACCGCGGGCTTTTTGGTGCTCATCGCGCTGACATCGCTGGCTTTTGGCGCCGCTGCCGGCGTCACCTGCAGCCACGCGAGTTGCGGCTTCGCCAAGAACCTGCGTCACGACCTGTTCTACAAAATCCAGACGTTCAGCTTTGCCAACATCGATGAGTTCTCGAGCTCCTCGCTCGTCACGCGTCTGACCACCGACATCAACAACGTGCAGCAGGCCTTTATGATGATCATCCGTATCGCCGTGCGTGCGCCGCTGGTATTGATCTTCGCCTTTACCATGGCGTTTATCATGGGCGGCAGCGTTGCCATGGTCTACCTGGTCATCATTCCGCTGCTGGGCTTTGGACTGTTCTTTATCATCTTTAAGGTACGCCCCATCTTCTCGCGCGTGTTCCACAAGTACGACGCCCTTAACGAGTCCGTCGAGGAAAACGTCACCGGCATGCGCGTGGTCAAGAGCTACGTGCGCGAAGACTTTGAGAAGGAGAAGTTCGCCACCGCCGCGCGCGACGTCCAGATGGACTTCACCCGCGCCGAGAAGCTGCTCGCCTTTAACAACCCCATGATGAACATCTGCGTCAACGGCGCATTTGTCGTCATCATCTACCTGGGATCCAAGCTCATCATCACGAGCCAGGGCACGCTGTTCGACGTGGGCCAGCTCTCCTCGATCTTTACCTATGGTTTCCAGATCCTCATGAGCCTGATGCAGCTGTCGATGATCTTTGTCATGGTGACCATGGCCGACGAATCGGCACACCGCATTACCGAGGTGTTGGCCGCCGAGCCCACGATCGCCGATCCCGCCGAGCCCGTGCTCGAGGTTGTCGACGGTTCCATCGACTTTGACCACGTGAGCTTTAAGTATTCCGCGCATGCGAAGCGCCAGGCGCTCGACGATATCGACCTGCACATTAAGAGCGGCGAGACCATCGGCATCATCGGCGGCACCGGCTCGGCCAAGTCCACGCTCGTAAACCTCATCGCCCGCCTGTACGACGCCACCGAGGGCACCGTGCGCGTGGGCGGCGTGGATGTACGTGACTACGACCTGGACGCCCTGCGCCACCAAGTGGCCATGGTGCTGCAGAAAAACGTGCTGTTTAGCGGCACCATCGCCGAGAACCTGCGCTGGGGCGACCCGAACGCCACCGACGAGGAAGTCCGCGAGGCGGCACATCTGGCCTGCGCCGATGAGTTTGTCGACGGCTTCCCCAAGGGCTACGACACCTGGATCGAGCAGGGCGGCTCCAATGTTTCCGGCGGTCAGAAGCAGCGCCTGTGCATTGCGCGTGCCCTGCTGCGTCGCCCCAAGATCTTGATCCTGGACGACTCCACCAGCGCCGTCGACACCAAGACCGACGCCAAGATCCGCGCAGGGTTGGCAAGCTATCTGCCCAACACGACCAAGCTCATCATCGCCCAGCGCATTAGCTCCGTGCAGGATGCAGACCGCATCATCGTCATGGAGGGCGGCCGCATCGCGCAGATCGGTAACCACGACGAGCTGCTCAAGACAAGCGAGATCTACCGCGAGACCTTTACCTCGCAAAACAAGATGTCTGCCGAGGGCGAAGGAGCCGTCGAGGCCAACACCGAGGCATCCGTAACGCAAGCTCAGACCCAGGAAGGAGGCGAGGCACATGAGTAAGGCAACGACCGCCGAGCGCGCGCTCAACCGCAAGGGCGGCACCATGTCGCGCCTCATCAAGACGCTCTTTGGCTTCTACCCCGTGCTTTTGCCCCTCGTCGTTGTCGGCGTGGTGCTCTGCGCCATCATCAACTCCATCGGTGCGACCTTCCTTCAGAGCGCTCTGCAGATTATTAGCGAATCGTGGCAGTCGGGCGATTGGACGACCGCACAGCCCAAGATCGCACAGCTCGTGACCACCCTCGCCTGCATCTACGGCATCGGCATCCTGTCTTCGCTCTTCTGGAACCGCGCCATGGCCATTGTCACGCAGGGCTCGCTGGAGAAGCTGCGCGAGAAGATGTTCAACCGCATGCAGGACCTGCCGATTCGCTACTTCGACACGCACCAGCGCGGCGACATCATGAGCCACTACACCAACGACATCGACACGCTGCGCCAGATGATCAGCCAGTCGCTGCCCAACCTGCTCATGACGACCATCGTCATCGTCACGGTGTTCTTTATCATGCTGTACTACAGCGTTTGGATGTGCCTGGTCATTGTGGCAGGCGTCGCCTTTATGACCTTTATGACCAAGCTGCTCGGCTCCAACTCCGCGCGCTTCTTTATTGCGCAGCAAACCGAGCTCGGCGTGGTCGAGGGCCACATCGAGGAAGTCATGAACGGCCAGAAGGTCGTCAAGGCATTCTGCCACGAGTCTGCCGCCGAGGCCGATTTTGACGAGCGCAACGAAAAGCTCTTCGAGGTCTCGCAGAAGGCCAACATGTACGCCAACATCCTCATGCCCATCCTTATGAACCTGGGCAACCTGCTCTACGTGCTGGTCGCACTGGCAGGCGGCATTTTCCTGGCGCTGGGCGTGCCCAACCTGAGCATCTCGGGCATGGCGCTGTCCATCGCCGTCGTGGTGCCGTTCCTCAACATGACCAAGCAATTCTGCGGACAGATCGGTCAGATCTCGCAGCAGATCAACGCCGTGGTCATGGGCCTCGCCGGCGCCGACCGTATCTTTGAGCTCATCGACGAGAAGCCCGAGACCGACGAAGGCTACGTGACGCTCGTCAACGCGCAGGTGAACCCCGATACCTGGCAGCTCGAGGAGGCCGACCACCACACCGGCATGTGGGCGTGGAAACATCCGCACCGCGCAACCGGCGAGATCGAGTACGTGCCGCTGCGCGGCGACCTGGTCATGGACAACGTCGACTTTGGCTACACGCCCGACCACGAAGTGCTGCACGGCGTGTCCGTGTTTGCCAAGCCGGGCCAGAAGGTCGCGTTTGTCGGCGCCACCGGTGCCGGTAAGACGACCATCACCAACCTCATCAACCGCTTCTATGACATCGCCGACGGCAAGATTCGCTACGACGGCATCAACGTCAACAAGATCCGCAAGGCCGATCTGCGCCGCTCGCTGGGCGTGGTGCTGCAGGACGTGAACCTGTTCACCGGCACCGTGATGGATAACATCCGCTACGGCAACCTGGATGCGACCGACGAGGAGTGCATCGCGGCGGCCAAGCTCGCGGGCGCCGACGACTTTATCACCCGCCTGCCCGACGGCTACGACACGATGCTCACCGGCAACGGCGCCCAGCTGTCGCAGGGCCAGCGCCAGCTGATTTCGATCGCCCGCGCCGCCGTCGCCGATCCGCCGGCAATGATTCTGGACGAGGCCACGAGCTCCATCGACACCCGCACCGAGGCCATCGTGCAGGCCGGCATGGATAAGCTCATGGAGGGCCGCACGACGTTTGTCATCGCGCACCGCCTGTCCACCGTGCGCAACTCCGACGCGATCATCTGCCTGGACCACGGCCGCATCATCGAGCGCGGCAACCACGACGAGCTGATCGCCAAGCGCGGATATTACTACCAGCTCTATACCGGAGCGTTTGAGCTGGAGTAGTTCGGCCCGCCGAGATGGCCGATTTGCCGCTCATTCGTCGGGCATGACCCTAAGGTCAATGCCCTCCTCTTTCGGGGCAAATCGACTCATCTCAACGACCCAAACACAATGCGCCGCAACGAATAAAGCCTCCGCAGCCACACGGGCTGCGGAGGCTTTTCTATGCCCTCTGTTGTTACAAGTTTACCGTTCCTCGCGTTGCAGTCCGGCTGCCTCAGCTGTCTTTACACGGTTCTTATCGACGTACATGTTCTTGTCGGCCTGGGAAAAGAGCTCGCGCATCGTAGGCGGTTCATCAAAATCACTGGAAAGCGCATAGCCCACCGCATAGCTAATAGGCATGTCGGGATGAGTCTCGGAATACTCGTTCACGTTCGCACGAACCCGAGCGAGACAGGACTCCACGGCAGCTCGATCGGCATCCCACAGCACCGCGATAAACTCATCGCCGCCGTCGCGACCCACAAAGCAGGTCTCGGACGCCACACGCCCCAGCTGCCGGGCAAAAGAGCGAATGTATTCGTCGCCCTTCTCGTGACCAAAGCTGTTATTGACCGTATGCAGATTGTTAAGGTCGAAGACGCACACCGCAACGGGCGCCTCCGCGGAGACAGGCTGCTCCTGCCCCAAGATCTCCTCGCACTTGTTCTTGTTGGGTAGTCCTGTGGCTTCGTCGAGATAGACTTTGTTCTGCAGCTCGCGATTGAGTGCGGCAGTTCGCACCGCGCGAACAAGTTCAACCGCAAAGGCCGCCACCAATCCCATGATGTCGATGATCACCAGGCCCTCGAGATAGTTGAGCGCCGACGCCTTCTCCTGAGAGTAGTCCTCTGCGAGTCGCGTAGCATCGTCGCAAATGCCAAAGAACTCCTCGCTCATGGAGATGATGTCGGTGTTCTCATAGCCGACTTCGCGCACGCGGATGATCTCGGTGCAAAGCTCATCAAAATAATTTGCAAGCTCGGTCATTTTTGCCTGATACTCATCGTCGTTGAGACGGACGAGGATGAGGTCGTCACTTCCGTAACGCAAACCGTTAATGTATGAATCCACGGCTTTGAGCAGGCCATCTTGAGGCTGGCCCGCGTCCTCGAGCTTAACGATTCGCTGCGTGGTACCGCGCACCAGACCGGCGTAGTTGACCACGCGCGCCGTGCCCTGGATATCGGAGACGAGCAGCATAACGTTGATGAAGAAGAAGATGAGAACTGCCGTGAGCACCATCATGAGCAGGCGCACCGCCTGGCTGGCCTTCTTGGCGACAGAAGTATTCACAAGTTCAATCCCCCAAATGGCAAAAGAGTAGGTGGCGCATAGCGTCTTGTAAATCATGCGGGGTCAACTCTACCAGATGATTTTTCTAGGACGGGGATTAAAGAATCATCGACACGATAGCTATTTGAGAAGCTGGGCCATGGCGTTGACGAATTTTTGGACTTGGAGGGTGGGCTCGAGCGGGTAGTGCAGAAAGACCGGCACCTCGCGGCCGCAGAGGAACGGCACGCCCACAAAGGCCGGGTGCACCCCCGACCATGCGCCGCAGGTGAGCACCGCGTCGCCCTTTTCCTCCGCCTCGTTAAAGAGCGCAAAGTCAAAGCTATCCACGTCGATCACGTCCACGCCGCCGTCGGCCAACAGGTCGATGCGCAGGCTGTCCATGGCGTCGTTGCCGTGGCGCAGTACGCGCAGGCGCATGCCCTCCAAGTCGGCAACCGTGATGCGCGTCTTGCGCGCCAGCGGGCTCGTGCGCGGCAGGTCGATATAAAACGGCACGTTGACAATGCGGAGCTTTTGGCAGGTGTCGCCCCAGCGCGGAGTCGAAAAACTCGACTGCACCACATCGACCTCGCGACCAAGGCTGCGCATGACGGATTCGCGCTCGTCATAGAGGTCGCTTACCGGCACGATCTCAAATCGCAGCGACGGCTCCAGCTCGTGCACGCCCGCCCACATCGAAAGCGTCTGACGCCCCGGGCACATCATCGACACGCCCAGGCGCACGGCACCGCCGTCACCCGCCGCACGTCGGGCACGGCGCAGGGCGTCCTCGGACTGGCGCATGATCGAGCGCGCATCGTCCACCAGCAGCGCGCCCGCCGGCGTCACCTTGACGCCCGAGTGCGAGCGTTCGAACAGCGTGATGCCGAACTCGGCCTCGAAGCCCGATACCTGCTTGACGAGTGCCGGCGTCGACACTCGCAATTTTGCCGCCGCACGCGAGAAGCTTCCCAGCTCCGCGGCGGCCGATATGGCCTCAAGTCGTCGATCGTACACGTCAATCTCCCGTTTTAGCGCCCGTGGCCACATGGTGCCACAGGGGGTTGTTTTCGCAGGTCACGCGCTCAATTGAGAATAAATTGCATCGCACGGTGTAAACCTACGGTTAACACCATTCTAACAAATATGCAATTCACCTGCGCAAATGCAAAGCATACGATAACCAGCGAAAACCACGTGGGTCGATTAATGAGAACGACCCACCGGGAGGCACAAGAAGGGAAGTTCCTATGAGCAACTGGCTTAAGCTCGAGGGCGATGTTTGCGCCGTGACTGGCGCGCTCGGCGGTATGGGCGCCGAGATCTGCCGCGAGTTCGCCCGCAACGGCGCCAACGTCGTCCTGCTCGACCTGGACGAGGAGAAGGTCAAGGCCGCAGCCGCCGACCTCGCTGCCGAGTTTGGCATCCACGCCGAGGGTTACAAGATGAACGCCACCGACGAGGCCGAGGTTCAAGCCGCCGTCGATGCCACCATCGCCGACTTCGGCCGCGTCGACGTCCTCGTCAACACCGCCGGCATCCTGCGCTTCGCCGCCATGGAGGACCTGCCGCTGAGTGACTGGGAGCAGGTGCTCAACGTCAACCTCACCGGTTACTTCATCACCTCGCAGCGCTTTGGTCGCGAGATGATCAAGGCCGGCCAGGGCCGCCTGGTGCACATCTCGACCGTCGCCAGCCACTCCCCCGAGACGTTCTCGGGCGTGTACAGCTCCACCAAGGCCGGCGTCAACATGATGTCCAAGATGCTCGCCGCCGAGTGGGGCCCCTACGGCGTCCGTTCCAACTGCGTCGAGCCCTGCTTCGTCAAAACTCCGATGTCGGCCAATTTCTACGCCGACCCCGAGGTCGAAAAGAGCCGCAGCCGTCTGATCGCCACGCGCCGCATCGGCGAGGTCAGCGATATCGCCAACGCCGTCATGTTCCTGGCGTCCACGCGCTCGGACTTTACCACCGGCGACGCCATCAAGGTCGACGGCGGCTTCTCCAACATGATGGGCGACCTCACCGCCAAGCCCGGCGGCCGTCGCGCCTATGCCGACAACTATCTTAAGAACAAGGGTGTCGAGCTTTGGTCCGATGAGTCCGGCGTCGCCAAGCCGACCGACCAGTAAACCAACCTGACGAGGAGGCCCCGCGGACACGCCCGCCCCTCCCCCGTATCGATTAGAAAGAGTCCAATGGCTTCCACCAACTCCAACAAGGGTCGCGCCGTCGTGCTTTCCGCCGCGTGCGTCACCATGTTCTTCATCAGCTCCATCGCGCTGTATTCCGTCGTGAGCAAAAACCTGCTCGCCGTCTACCCCGAGTGGTCGAGCGCCCTTACCTGGGCTTTCCCGGTCTTTCAGACCATCATGGCCGTGACGGGCATCTTCGCCGGCCGTATCTCCGATAAGATCGGCCCGCGCAACGTCGTAATCGCCGCCGCCGTGTGCTACGGCCTGGGCTGGTTCATGTCCGGCACCGTCACCGAGCCGTGGCAGTTCTACCTGTGGTTCTCGCTCGTCGCCGCCATCGGCAACGGCCTGGGCTACAACCCCGCGCTCACCACCGGCCAAAAGTGGTTCATCGACAAGAAGGGTCTCGCCTCCGGCATCACCCTCGCCGCTTCGACCGCCGGTCCCGCTGTGCTGTCCCCGGTGCTCGCCTCGCTGCTCATCCCGAGCCTGGGCATCTTTGGCGCCCTCAAGGCACTCGGCGTCATCTTCTTTGTGACGATCGCCGCCTCCGCCCTGTTCCTGAAGGCCCCCGAGGCCGGTTGGCTGCCCGAGGGCTTCGAGGCCCCCAAGGGCGGCGCGCATGCCGGCACCTTCGGCGACCTCACCCCGGGCGAGATGGTCAAGACCCCGCGTTTCTGGGTCCTCATCGTCACCTTCGCCTTCGCCGCCACCGCGGGCACCCTGCTCGTGGGCAAGGTTGCCTCCATCGCCGCCGTCCAGCTCTTCGCCGACCCCACGAGCGCCGCGGCCGTCGCCCTCGGCGGTGTGGTGGTCTCCGTCAACACCTGCGCCAACCTGGTTGGCCGCCTGTCCTTTGGTCAGATCATCGACAAGCTCGGCGCCTACAAGTCGCTGCTCATCAGCCTTGTCGTCACCATCGTCGCGCTCGTCATCATGTCGATGAGCTTTACGCAGAGCATGTTCTTTGTGGCGCTCGCCCTGCTCGGCTTTAGCTTTGGCGCTCTGCTCGTCATCTACCCGCCGCTCACCGGTGGCGCCTTTGGCACCAGCAACATCGGCGTCAACTACGGCATCATGTTTTTGGGCTACGCCGCTTCCACCTGGATCAGCCAGCCCATCACCGCCGTGCTGTATCACGCCGAGGCCGGCAGCGCCGCCTACCAGCAGTCCTTCTACGGCGCCATTGTGATCGCCGCCATCGCCGTCGTGCTCACCGTCTACATGATGGTCTCCGACAGCAAGAAGAAGTCCGCCTAGTTTTACCGATGCGACAAAGGGACAGTCCCTTTGTCGCATTCCACCGGTCACCAGTATTAAGGAGTCGAAATGTCTGAGCTCAACCCCGTCCGCATTGCCGTTATCGGCGCCGGCGCCATGGGCCGCAACCACATCCGCTTTGTCACCGAAGAGCCCGAGGCCGAGCTCGTCGCCATCGCCGACGCCTTTGAGGGCGCCCGCGCCACGGCCGAGGCCGCCGGCGTGCCGTTTTACACCGATCCCGCCCAGATGATGGACGAGGTCAAGCCCGAGGCCGTCATCATCGCCACCCCCAACGACCTGCACCTGGGCGTTGCCCGCGAGGCTGTGAAGCGCAACATCGTGCCGCTGGTCGAAAAGCCGATCTCCAACGATCTCGAGGATGCCCAGGCCTTTGCCGCCGAGACCGAGACCGCCGGCGTGCCCGTGCTCGTGGGTCAGCACCGTCGCCACAACCCCTTCGTCAACAAGGCCAAGGAAATCATCGAGTCCGGCGAGCTGGGCAAGCTCACCGTGTCGAGCTTCCACTACATGATCTATAAGAATGACGAGTATTTCGATGTCGAGTGGCGCCGCAAGAAGGGTGCCGGCCCGATCCTGGTCAACCTGGTGCACGACGTCGACCTGCTCCGCTACCTGCTGGGCGAGCCCGTTGCCGTCCAGGGTATGCAGTCCAGCGCCGCCCGCGGTTTTGAGACCGAGGACTCCGCCGTGGTCAACGTCCGTTTTGCCGACGGCGCGCTCGCGAGCATGACCATCTCTGACGCCACCGCCAGCCCCTGGAACTGGGAGGTGACCGCTCGCGAGGATCCGCAGTACCGCCCCTTCGACGCCGACGCCTACTTTATCGGCGGCACCAAGGGCGCCCTTTCGCTGCCCCGCCTGCACCAGTTCTCCTACGACGGCGCCTCTAACTGGCACAAGCCGCTGCAGATGGAGATTCCGGCCGTGGACCCGGCACTGCCGCACAAGATGCAGCTCAAGCACTTTGTGAAGGTTGTCCGCCGCGAGGTCAAGCCCGTCGTGACCCCCGCCGATAACGTCAAGACGCTCACGCTTCTCAACGCCATCAAGGAGGCCGCCGAGACCGGCCAGCTCGTCGAGCTGTAATGCCTTAAGAGCGACCGCGGCAGAAGCCCCATGCCGAACCCTTCGGTCCGCCACCAATAAGCCCCTCTTCTTTGCCCCGCGAGCAGCCTCCTGCCCGTGGGGCATTTTGCTACCTTGCCGACGATTTTTCTGGGGCAGGGGCCATTTTGCGCCTCAGCTTGGTTCGTGCGCCACGAAATGGGCCTATCTACTACGTTTAGCCGACCACCCTCAACCATGCCGAATTTCGCGAAATAAAAACCGCAGGTAAACGGCTTGCCGATTTTCGGAAAACCCAGGTATGGTCAGCCCCTACGGGTAAAACGTAGTAGATAGGCCGTTTTCGTGGCGCGGCCCCAAAACAGCCTTTTGGGACGGGTGGTATCCTTGGTAGCCCTGTGTTGCAAACGCACCTTAAACGCAAGGAGTCCCATGGATCTTATCGCCCAGCTCGCCCGCGAGCTCAACCTTAAGGCCGCCAACATCGAGGCGGCCGTCAAACTCATCGACGAGGGCAACACCATCCCCTTTATCTCGCGCTACCGCAAGGAAGCAACGGGCGGCATGGACGACGTCGCCCTGCGCGCACTCGACGAGAGCCTGTCCTACCTGCGCAATCTTGAACAGCGCAAAGAGGACGTCATTCTGCTCATCGACGCCCAGGGCAAACTCACGCCCGAACTCGAGCAGCAGATTCGCGAGGCCACGCAGCTCCAGCGTGTCGAGGACCTCTACAAGCCCTACCGCAAAAAGCGCATGACCCGCGCGCAGAAGGCCCGCGAGGCCGGCCTGGAGCCGCTTGCCAACATGATCATCATGCAGGCCTCGGCCAAGGGCAGCGCACTCGACGCTGCCGCGGCATACGTCAACGAGGAGGCCGGCTTCGACACGCCCGAAAAGGCGCTCGCCGGCGCGGCGGACATCGTGGCCGAGACGGTGGCCGAGGACCCCGAGAACGTCGCCGACCTGCGCGCCTTTACGCAAAACACCGCCGATATCGTCGTCGAGGCGACCGACCCCGCCGAGAAGACTCCCTACGAGCCGTACTACAGCTATGATGAGCCGCTGCGCCGCATCCCCAACCACCGTGTGCTGGCTATCGACCGCGGTGAGCGCGAGGGCAAGCTCCGCGTGCGCGTGAACGTCGACGGCGCCGCCGCCACGGCACGCCTCGGCAGCCGTTGGCCCCGACGCCAGGGCGTCTTCGCGCCCGTCTTTGACGCCGCCATCGCCGACGGTTACAAGCGCCTCATGGCCCCCTCGCTGGAGCGCGAGGCCCGCGCCAAGCTCACCGTTCGCGCCCAGACCGAGGCCATCAACGTCTTTGCCAAGAATCTCGAGGGCCTGCTCTCGGCGCGCCCCGTGCGCGGCGCCCGCGTGCTCGCGCTCGATCCGGGCTACCGCACCGGCTGCAAGGTCGCCGTCATGGACGAGACCGGCAAGCTACTCGACCACGGCGTGGTCTACCCCACCAGGCCGCGCCACGACGTCGCCGGCACCAAGCGCGAGCTCGCCCGCCTCGTCAAGAAGGATGGCGTCAACACCATCGTCATCGGCAACGGCACCGCCAGCCGCGAGACCGAGGAAGTCGTCTCGGAGTTCATTGCCGAGCAGGCGCCCAGCCTTCGCTACACCATCGTTAACGAAGCCGGCGCATCGGTGTACTCGGCTTCCGAGCTCGCCAGCCAGGAATACCCCGACCTGGACGTCACCGTGCGTGGCGCCATGAGCCTGGGCCGCCGCCTGCAGGACCCGCTGGCAGAGCTCGTCAAGATTCCGCCCCAGTCCATCGGTGTTGGCCAGTACCAGCATGACCTTGACCAGGCCGAGCTCTCGCGCACTCTGGGCCACGTGGTGGAGGACGTCGTCAACCGCGTGGGCGTCGACGTCAACACCGCGAGCGCGAGCCTGCTGGGATACGTATCGGGCATCACGCCGAGCGTGGCCAAGAATATCGTGGCCTACCGCGAGGAAAACGGCGCCTTTACCGATCGCCGTCAGCTTAAGAAGGTCCCCAAGCTGGGACCCAAGGCATACCTCAACGCTGCAGGCTTTTTGCGCATCAGCGGCGGCAAGAACCCGCTCGACGCGACAAGCGTCCACCCCGAGAGCTACGAGGTGGCCACGTCCGTCCTGGAGCGTGCCGGCGTTGCGGCAAGCGAGCTCAGCCGTGGCGGCGTGCCCGACATCGAGCGCCGTCTGGGCAGTATCTCGGCGCTGGCAAGCGACCTGAACTGCGGCACTCTCACGCTCATCGACATTGTCAACGAACTCAAGAAGCCCGGTCGCGACCCGCGCGACGACGCACCCGAGGTGGTCTTTAGCCGCTCGGCGCTTTCCATCGATGACCTGGAGCCCGGCATGGAACTCAAGGGCACGGTGCGCAACGTTGTGGACTTTGGCGCCTTCGTCGACGTGGGCGTGCACCAGGACGGCCTCGTGCATATCTCAAAGCTGGCCAACCGCTTTGTCAAGCACCCGAGCGACGTGGTGCGCGTCGGTGACACGGTCAAGGTGTGGGTCGAAAAGGTCGATCGCGACCGCAAGAAGATCTCGCTCACCATGGTACAGGGGAAGTAAACCGCCAAAGCAGGGGTACCCCCTGTAGTGACGTGCAAAATCGCGAGTATTCTGCAAATTCCACCGTTCCGGATGCCCCTCAGAGACGAAAAAGCAAAAAACAGCCCCCGTTTTAGCGTCGTCAGAGCCAAAACGGGGGCCGTTCCATGCTTCGGTTAACTGATAAAGACCTTTACCTTGCTGAATACTCGCGATTTTGCACGTCGCTACAGGGGGTACCCTTGCTTACGGCAGAATATGAAAGCCGAGCGAGGCGATATCCTTGGCAAAACCGCGCACGGTATCGAGCGAGACCTCGTACGGGTCACGGCCGATGTTCTTGCGCTTGGCCAGGATGCTGTTGGGCACCGTGATGATCTGGCAACCGCAGGCCTCGGCCTGGTAAATGTTGATAAGCTCGCGCGTGGACGCCCACAGGACCTCGCAGTTGGGCTTGGCGGTGGCCTTCTTGACCGACTCCGTCATAAACGGAATGGGGTCGACGCCGGTGTCGGCGATGCGGCCGGCAAAGAGCGAGATGATGGACGGCGTCTCGGCGTCAACGGCCTCGACCATCTCATCGACCTGCGTAGGTGTAAAGATGGTGGTGACGTTGACCTTGATGCCGTCGGCCGAAAGCTTGCGGACCAACTCGGCGGTGGACTCACCCTTGGTAGTCACGCACGGAATCTTGACGTAGACGTTCTCGGCCCAGGTAGCAATCTCGCGGGCCTCCACCTCCATGGTCTCGACGTCGTCGGCAAAGACCTCAAACGAGACGGACACATCGGTGATGTGGGTCAGGACCTCCTTGGCAAACGCGCGGTAGTCCGTCACGCCACCCTTCTTCATAAGGGACGGGTTGGTCGTGAAACCCTGAACGTTGCCGTTCTCGTACATGTCGAGCATGCCCTCGAGGTTTGCACCGTCAGCGAACACCTTGATTGCCATCTGCCTGATTCCTTTCGTTTGCACACGGCCGATAAACTGCTAAACACTTTACCTATGTTTATCAAGGCGTGAGCTGCGGGTTTTTATCTTCTCGGCGAACGGTATAAACACCTCAGTGTTTGGATTGATAAATCGATTGAGCATGCAAAAGCAAGGAGTCGCAGTTTGAGCAAACGTCAGAACGCGGGATTCATTAGATGAGGCCGAAATGCTGCATGGCGGTGACGGTGCCGTCGTGTGCGACATCGTCGGTCACGTAGTCGGCGACCGCCTTGACCTCGGACATGGCGTTGCCCATGGCCACGGCTGTCTCGACGGCAGCGAGCATGCCCAGGTCGTTGCCCGAATCGCCAAAGCCAAAGGTGCGCGCATTTCCCTCGCGGCCCAGATACGCCAGCGCTCGCGCCACGCCCACGCCCTTGTCAATGCCCTTGGGGCTCAGCTCGCGATTCTGACCACCGGTGTTGCACAGCTCAAACTCGCGATCGATAAAGCCATCATCGTTGACTACGCGAGCCAGGTCGCTCGCGACGATGCCTACCTTGCCCACGCGCAGACTGCCGTCGACGCGCATTTCCTCGGTGCTGTGCACCACAGAAGTGCCGATCAGAGACGACTGCTCAACACCCGCGGGTTCCAGGGCAAAAGTAGCCACGTTGGTCTCGAAAAAGGCCTCAATCCCTGCCGCGGCCATACGGCGCGCAAGCTCCTCGATAACGTCCTCGTCAAAGCAGTCCTCATGCACCACGCGGCCCTCGACCTCGAGCGTCGCTCCCGCCATGGCAACGACACCCGCCGGGTTCAGCGCGCGCAGGCCATCGGCAATCAGCCACAAGGGACGACCCGTGCAGATAAATGCATGGTGTCCCGCGTCGCGCAGACGATGAAACGCCTCGACGACCGCCTGCGAGGGGTGAACCGCCGAAAAGTCCTTGTCGGTCATGTTGTCGGGATCGAACGACGTCAGCGTGCCGTCCACGTCAAAAAAGAGCACGGCGGAATCGGGGCACGCATCAATCATATGGGTTCCTTTCGGGGGCGAGAGTAAACGAAGTATCCATCATATAATGGAGCGACGCAACCAGAGAGGTCACCCATGGAATTTTACGCAAGCTGCCCCGAGGGCTTTGAGTCCGCACTCGCCGATGAGCTTAAACGCCTCGGGCTTTCGCATGTTCGCCGGCTGAAGGGCCGCGCTACATTTGAGGGCGAGCTCGAAGAAGGCTACCGCGCCTGTCTGTGGTCGCGCCTGGCGAGCCGTGTGTTCGTGGTACTCGGGCGCTTTGAGGCGCAGGATGCCGATGAACTGTACGATAGCGTTTACGACATCGCCTGGGAGACCATCATCCGCCCCGGCGCCACCATCGCCATCACCGCCCGCGGCGTGACCGAGCAGCTGCGCAACACGCGCTTCTCGGCCCTGCGCGCCAAAGACGCGCTGTGCGACCGTCTGGCCGAGACCACGGGCCGTCGCGCCGACGTCGATGCCGCCGACCCCGATGTTCACCTGTTGCTTTCGCTGCGTCAGCGCCGCGCGAGCATCAGCCTGGACCTTTCGGGCGACCCGCTGTTCAAGCGTCTGCCGCCCGCTGCGACTCGTGCCGGCGAGGGCGCACACGTGTTGCGCCCCGACTACGCCGCCCTGGTGCTGGCGCAGGTCGGCTGGACCGCACTATGCGAGCGCGAGCTGACGGCCGACGATTACGAAAACGAAGCCCTTCCCACGCTGATCGATGCCTCGTGCGCCGGCGGCGGTCTGCTGCTGGAGGCCGTGAACATTCTGACCGACCGCGCCCCGGGCGCCGCACGCGAGCGCTGGGGCTTTAAGGGCTGGCAGCTGCACGACGCTGTCCTGTGGGAGCAGCTGCTTGCCGAGGCGCGCGAGCGCGAGGCGGCAGCGCGCGAGCGCCAGGCGCGCATCGTGGCCGTAGACATCGACCCCGCCGCCCGCAAGACTGCCGAGCGCATGGTCAAGTGCGCCGGCTACAAGCGTTTTGTCGACTTTTGTGCCGCCAAGCCCGCCACCGTGCTGGACCATGCGGGCGCCGTCGCCGGTGCCGCCCTGGTCGCGGACACGACCGAGACCCCGCTTTCGCTCATGCACGATGCCATGACGCTCATCGGCGAGCTGCGCCGCGCCCCCGAGCTCGCTTCGGCGCCGGTCGCCGCTCTCACCCGCGACGGCTTGCTGGCCCGCGCGCTCCACGCCGAGCCCGAGCGTTCGATCGCCATCATGCCCAATAACGAGGAGGCGGCTCTTGAGGTTTGGCCCTCGCTCGACCACGCCGCCGCGGCATTCGAAGCTGCGACCAGCGCAGATGCCGAGGAGCAGACCGCAGATGCCCAAGGCGAAGCCGCCGACACCCTCATGCCCGAACCTACCGCCACGCTCGACCTGGGCGACGGCAAGCCGCTGCCCGTGCTCATCCCGGAGTCCGAGCAGTTCGCCAACCGCCTGCGCAAGAACGCCCGTCTGCGTCGAAAGTGGGCAAAGCGCGAGGGCGTGAGCTGCTACCGCGTCTACGATGCCGACCTGCCCGACTACTCCGCTGCCATCGACCTGTACGAGGGTTGCCCGCAGACGCCGGGCCGCTGGCTCGTCATCGCCGAATACGCCGCGCCCAAGACCATCGACCCCGCACTGGCCCAGGCCCGTATGCTCGACATCTTGGCCATCGCGCCGCGCATCCTGTATGTTCCGGCCGAGCACGTGCACGCCAAGGCCCGCATGCGTTCGCGCGGCGGCTCGCAGTACGGCAAGCAGGGCGCCGGCAAGGCCGGCTCGGGCGAGCGCGCCAACATCGCGCGCCGTCGCCTGCCGCTCATCGAAGAGGGCGGACTCACCTTTGCCGTCAACTTTGACGACTATTTGGATGTGGGCATCTTCTTGGATCACCGCGTCACCCGCAACCTGGTGCGCGAGCACGCCAAACAGGCACGCCGCTTCCTCAATCTGTTCGCCTATACCGGCACCGCCACCTGCTATGCGGCAGACGGCGGCGTCGAGGAAACCGTGACAGTCGACCTTTCCAACACCTACCTGGACTGGGCCGAGCGCAATATGCGCCAGAACGGCTTTGTTGGTCCGCAGCATCATTTTGTGCGCGACGACGTGCTCGCCTGGATTCGCGACCAGCGCCAGACGCGCAACCGCTGGGACCTGATCTTTGTCGACCCGCCCACGTTCTCGAACTCGTCCAAGATGGGCCGCCGCACCTGGGATGTCCAGCGCGACCATGTTGAGCTTTTGGCCGGCGTATCGCGCCTGCTCGCACAGGGCGGCCACGCCATCTTTAGCTGCAACCTGCGTGGCTTCCGCCCCGAGACGCGCAAGCTCGCACGCGCGGGCGTCGTGCTGGAGGACATTACGGCGCAGACCATTCCCGAGGATTTCGCGCGCAACCAGAAGGTGCACCATTGCTATATCGTGCGCCGCCTGCCCATCGAGGACGCCATGGCCGAGGTCGGCTTTAGCGCCGAAGAGATTGCCGAGCGAACCGAGGAGCTGCGCAACCCCGAAGCCCACAAGCCTCGCGCAGCAGCGCCCGCGCACGCGCAGGCCGGCGACCAAGGGCCGCGCGGCGACGGCAAGACCGCCTGCGCAGGCAAGCCCAAAAAGAAGAAGTTCTACGCCAGCAAGCCCAAGGGCAAATAAACAAAGTTGCGGTGGAATACGGACTGTTTTGCCTGGAATTAGGCAAATTTAGACCGTATTTCACCGCAACTCATAGTGGGATGGCGGACGCCGTCCTACCCTTGGGTGACCAAGCGATAACCGATACCCACGTGCGTCTGGATATAGCGCGGGTGCGCGGGATCGGACTCGATCTTCTTACGCAACGTGCCCATAAAGACACGCAGGCTCGCCAGGTCGCTCTTAGTTGCCGTACCCCAAATCTCGTGCAGGATAGACTGGTGCGTCAGCACCTTGTCGGCGTTATGCGCCAGCAGACATAGCAGTTTGTACTCGATCGGCGTCAGATGCAGCTCCTCGCCGTCCATCGTGGCGATGCCGGCATCAAAATCGATATGCAGCTCACCGGTATCGAACGAGCCCTCGGAGGCAACGCCGCCCGTTTGCGCATACGAAAGGCGCCTGAGCGTCGTGCGAATGCGCGCGAGCAGTTCCTCGACCGAAAACGGCTTGGTCAGATAGTCGTCGGCACCGGCATCGAGCGCGCGGATTTTGTCCGCATCTTCGCTGCGCGCCGAGACCACGATGATCGGCATGCCTGACCATGCGCGCACCGACTCCACCACCTTGACGCCGTCCATATCGGGCAGGCCCAGATCGAGCAGCACGATGCTCGGTGCCTGCGATGAGGCGGCGGCGATGGCGGCATGGGCGGTCTCCACAGCCATATGGCGCAAGCCGTGCGCCTCGAGCGCGGCAACGATAAGATTGCGAACGGCGGGGTCGTCCTCAACGACCAAGATGAGCGGTTTTACGGCAGAGTTCGGCACAGCGCTACTCCTTATCAAACGAAACGTCGGCGGCGGGAAGTTCAATCGTAAAGACCGAACCGTGCGGGTCCGCCGCGGCAACCTCTATGCTACCGCCATGTGCCAACGCAATGGAACGGCAGAGCGAAAGACCCAGGCCAACGCTGCGGTGGCTGTCGGCCAGACCATGGTTGGCGGTATAGAACGACTCGAAGATCCGCTCGCGATCCTCGGGTGCGATGCCCGGACCATCATCGGCCACCGAGCACGCCACGCGTCCATCGTCGACGCTAATCGAAATCACGATATGCGAGCCCGCGGGCGTATAGGTGATGGCGTTGTTCACCAGATTGACCACCAGCTGCACCATCAGGCGCGCATCGACGTTGACGAGCGCTGGCTCATCGCACGCCACCACCTTAAGGTCGTGCTCGCGCACGGCAGGGTTCACGTGGCGCAGCGCCTCCTCGACGATATCGTCCATGAGCTCGAGCGTGGTCGACAGGCGCATACCGCCACCCTCGAGCTTGGTGATGGCGAGCAGATTCTCGACGGTGGCGTTGAGCCACAGCGCATCCGAGCGAATGGATAGAAGCAGGCCGCGGCGCGTCTGGGCATCGAGCACCGCGGTGCCGGTCGAGCCCTGGTCGAGCAGCACATCGGCATTACCCGAAATACTGGTGAGCGGCGTGCGCAGGTCGTGCGAGATGGAGCGCAGCAGGTTGGCGCGCAGCTGTTCGTTTTTGGCGAGCACCGCCGCCTCCTCGCGGGCCTCCATGGCGCGGGCGCGATCGAGCGCCAGCTCGCCTTCGCTCACGATGGCATCGGCAAGTGTCCGCTCCTCATGCGTCAGCACGTCGGGCTCGGCAACGATAGCCAGCACGCCCACCACCGAGGCGGGGTCGCCCGAGCGCGCGAAGCCGTCGCCTGTGCGAACCGTCAGGTAGATGCCATAAAACGCCGAGCCGCCATAGGTGGCATCGAGCGGCGTTCCCACATAGGCGGACGCCGAGAGCCGAGGCGGCATCTGCGGCGCCAGTTCGTGCACCGGTGCGGCATCGCCCACGGCCGTGTAAGTCGCGCGTGGCAGCAGGTCATCGCCCTCGGCGTCGGCGCTGTACCACACGACCGGGCAGCCCGAAAGACGCGCCAGCTGCGTGGCCATGGCGTGAACGATCTGATGCTGATCGGCGCACCGCTGCAGCATGCGGTTGGTCTCGAGCACCATATGCGTGCGGCGGTCGCTGGCGGCAGCCTGTGCCAAGGCGCGGCGCAGGGCCAACGCAATCGAGCTCGACACAAGCGAGACCACGAACATGATGAAGAACATGCCGGGATAGCCGCGGTCGATAAGCGACAGCGAGTAGCGCGGGTCGACAAACAAGAAGTTGTAGAGCGCCACGGCGGCAGCCGAGCTCAGCAAGCAATACAGGCGACTCCAGGTAAAGAATGCGCACAGCTGAACGGCGAACACATAGACGATCATGATGCTCGGCGCGAGACCCGGATGGTCGAGCAGCGCGCCCACAATCGTCGCCGCGACCAGCAGCCCCACCGATACGCAGGCGTCATACAGAGGAGTGCGGCGCGTCAGCGTTGTGCGCCGCCACCAAAAGCTATCGGCAATATCGCCGTCCGTACGGACGTCCATCAGCGTCCCGCCCCTCTCTCAAAAACAAAAACCACCACAAAGGGGACAGGCACCTTTGTGGTGGTTTCCCTTGTGGTGGTTCCAAGTGTATAGCCTTTGCAACCGGCGGTCGCTAGACAAACAGCACGTGCGCGAGCAGTGCGCACACGCACGCCGCGACAAGCACCGTCACCACGATCGAAATCACGCGGTCGGCCATGTCCATGTTGGCCCGATTCGTAAAGAACCGATCTTCGGCAGCATCGGCGCGTACCTCACGCACCAGCTCGGTCGCAAGATCGCAACCGTCAAGCACCTTTGCATCCATGGTTTCCTCCCAGGACTCAATCCCCGTCAATACAAGCCCGCCCGTTCGCAGACAAACCTCGAGCGTCGACTACGGCCGCTCGTTGGGAGCCAGGCGTTGCATCTTGTTCACGGCCTTGAACTTGGTGAACAGCGGCACGTACTCAAAGCTCACGTTGGAGTTCTCCAGGCCGTACCAACGCGCGGGCGTGCCGGCGGCGCGGCGAATGATGTACTTGAGCGTGATGGCCGTACGCTCGCTGGGCTCCACATCGCTTTCGGGCGCCAGAAGCTTACGGATCAGGACGAACTTGAACGTGCCGATGTTACCCGGATCCTTGTAGACCGAGTAGTCATGCGTCTGCGGCGGCAGCTCGCCGGTGGCAGCCAGGTCCTGAACAACCTGACGCAGGTAGGCATTGACGCGCTGGTTGATCTTGTAGCCCAGGTACAGGTGCACGCGGAACACGTAGTCGGTGCCGAACGTCTCGACCGAATAGGCAAAGGTGTGCGGTTCGTCCATGGTCTCGACATTCACGAACCACCAGGCGCGGGCACGCTTGGGATGCTTGTCCAAGATCGAATAGACGATATCGCGGTCGATGTAGTCGGTATGGGTGTCCTTGGTCAGGTACACGACGTTGTCACTCATGCGCTCGTAACGGTCGTCGTCGCGCAGGCGCTTGAGCTGCGGCAGGTAGCTGCGCAGCGGCAGCAGCGTAAACTGGCGCTGCTCGACCGCCGTGCCGTTGTACCAGCACACCATAATGCCCATGATGAGTGCAGCCATGAGGATGGTGAAATAGCCGCCGTGGAAGAACTTGGTGAGCGAGCTCACGAAGAAGAAGCCTTCGAGCAAAAGGAAGAAGGCCGCGAAGATCCACGGAGCAACCTTGAGCTTGCGCTCCTCGTGCAGGTAGAAGAAGAGCAGCAGCGTGGTGCACATCATAGTCAGCGTAATGGCAAGGCCGTAGGCGGCTTCCATATGCGCCGAGTTCTGGAACAGCAGTACCACGATGACGCAGCCGACAAGCATGACGTTGTTGACCATGGGGATGTAGAGCTGGCCCTTGGTCTCGGCAGGGTAGAAGACCTGCATGTGCGGCATGAGATCCAGACGGCTGGCCTCGGACACCAGCGAGAATGCGCCGGTGATGAGCGCCTGCGAGGCAATGATGGCCGCGACGGTGGAAAGGCCGACGGCAAACGGGCGCAGGCCCGGGGCGAGCATCTGGTAGAACGGGTTGAGGTCGGCAATGCCCATGAGCTCGGGGTTGGCAGCGTTGTTCATAAGCCAAGCGCCCTGGCCCATATAGGAAAGCAGCAGGCAGCACTTAACGAACGGCCAGGTAGCGTAGATGTTGCCGCGGCCGACATGGCCCATGTCGGAGTAGAGCGCCTCGGCACCGGTGGTGGCGAGGAAGCAGCTGCCCAGAATCATGATGCCCGCGTGGTTGTTGGGGCTCAGCAAAAAGGCGATGCCGCGCACCGGGTTGAGGCACAGCAGCACGGCGGGGTGCTGGAAGACAAAGAACAGACCCGTGCCGCCCAGGAACAGGAACCACAGCGTCATGATGGGGCCAAAGGCGTGACCGATCTTGGCCGTACCGATGCGCTGTACCAAGAAGAGCACGATGATGATGGCGAGCGTAATGGCGACGACGCGGCCCTGGTCATCGCCCAGCACGGCATGGACCGCCGGGATGGTGCGCAGGCCCTCGATGGCCGTGGTAACGGTAACGGCCGGCGTCAGGATGCCGTCGGCGAGCAGCGCGGCGCCACCCAGCATGGCGGGGATGATAAGCCACTTGCCGCAGCGCTTGACCAGGCTGTACAGGGCAAAGATGCCGCCCTCACCATGGTTATCGGCGCGCAGCGAGATGAGCACATACTTGATGGTGGTCAGCAACGTGACCGTCCACACGACAAGGGAGAGCGCGCCGAGCACGAACTCCTCCGTGACGCTTCCGATGCCGCCGTTGCCGGCAACGAGCGCCTTGGTTACATACATAGGACTGGTGCCGATATCGCCGTACACCACGCCCAGCGTGACGAGCATCGCCGAGATGCTCACAGGAATCGCAGCGTGCGAGGCTGCCTCCTTGGCCTTTTGTTCCATAAGCCGGTTTCCTCCCAACTTTAATGTTCGAAGGGATTATAGGTAATCGGCCTGCACTTGCACGGCACCGTTTTCCCAGCTAGATAAACATTTATACGGCCTTTAGGCCACCACGGCGATATGGAATGCGACAAAGGGACTGTCCCTTTGCCTCATCTGTCATTTTCCGAGCCAGTTTTTGAACCACCACTCCATGGAACGGCTCATCTCGGCCATAAAGGGGCTCGTGTGCTTGCGGGTGTAGATATCCACCACGCGCTCCCCCACCTCGCGGGCATGCGAACGGAACATCGCGTCCATCTCGGCCACCTGCGCGTCCATGGTCGCAGCATCGGCGCGGCAGTAGCGCTCCTCGTGCACCAGGTTCACCACGGGGTGCGCGATTGCCGGGCGCTCCTTGCGGGGCGTGCCGATGATGAGCATCGACAGCGGCATGGTATAGGGCGGCAGATCGAGCAGCTCGGCAACTTCCTCGGCATTCTCGACGATATCACCGATATAGCAGCTCCCCAAGCCCAGAGCCTCGGCGGCAACCACGGCGTTTTGCGCAGCGATCACGGCGTCCTGGGCCGCAATGGCAAAGTCGCCCAAACCCGGCGCGCGGCGGGGCGCCTTGCCCGTACGCTCGACAAACTCGGGCTCAAAGCAGCCCACGTGCTCAAACAGATCGATCCACTTGGCATAATCGACCACAAATATTAGTGCCCAGGGCGCCTTGGCGATCATGGGCTGGTGGTCGCACAGGTCGGCCAGACGATCCAGCGTAGCCTGCTCGCGAATGCTCACGATGGAATACATCATCATGGCGCCCGCCGACGGCGCGCGACTCGCCGCATGCAAAATTGCCGCCCGCTGCTCGTCGGTCACCGCCACGGGGCGGTCGTCGTCATCACGCGCAAAGGCACGCGTGGAGGAACGGTGCTCCAACGTGTCCAGCACCGCATTGCCCGTCGTCTCGACCGGATAACCGTTCGTATCCACAGCCTTGGTGCAAACCTGCTCGTTCATCGCCTCATCCTCGCTAATTCTTTAAGAAGCCTTTACGTTTCCGTGTAATTCCCGTCCATTATCGCGCAGGTCGCCACTACATTGCGCCACACCGCCACACGTGCGCGTTAATATGGCTGGTTGTTGTGCGCAGACACCAATTGCAGCGCATATCTTGGTAACAATCGGGTAAACCCCCGCTTTCGTACGTTTTAGTTTGTGAGGAGTCTCAGCATGTTCGCTGCCGCCATCTCGCTCGTCGGTCTTGCGGCGACCGTCTACCTTGTCTTGCGCGAGGCCAAGGCCATTCGCGCTCAGTCGGGCACCGTTGCCAAAAGCGCTCTTGGGTGGAGCGTCGCCTTCGGCCTGTTCCAGGTCTTTTTGACTATTTGGGGCGCCGTGGGCCTCGTCGCTCAAAACGAGCCGCTCGCCTTTGTGATGCTCATCCTGACCAACGCCATCCTCACCGGCTGCGCTTGGGCCAGCATCGCACGCGACCGCATCGCCCCGCGCGTCTTTGCGTTCGCCGCGCCCGACGCCCCCGCCCCCACCGGCAAGCTCGCCCGCCTGCGCGGCGCCTTTGTGGGCAAACCGCTCGTCGCCGCCGTCCTGTGCCTGCTGCTCGCCGGCGTCTTTGCGCTGCTGGGCATGGAGGTATCGTCCAACCACGACTTCACCTGGGTCTACCCCCTGTGCATCCTGCTCGAGTGGGCCATCATCACCGTGCTCATGACCGGCTTGTTCTTCCTGTTCCAGCGCCACGGCGCAGCTCCGGCCGTCCTGGCCTTCGCCCTCTTTGTCCTGGGCATTGCCGAGTTCTTCGTCATCACGTTTAAATCCATGCCCATCCAGCCGGGCGACCTTTCGGCCATCTCCACCGCCGCCGCGGTCGCCGGCACCGGCTACACCTTCTCGATCTCACTGTTCTGCGTGCTGTCCATGGGCTTTACCTCCATCGCCATGCTGCTGTGCGAGTACGCCGGCCTGGTGGCACCGCACCGTCAGAAGGGCGCCGCCAACGCCAAGCGCATGCTGCTCACCAACCTGCTCGTCGCCGTGCTGTGCCTGGGCGGTGTGACCGCACACGTCACGCTCATCGACTACTACAACACCCTCGGCATCACCGTCTACACCTGGCGCCCGCTCGAGAGCTACTGGCGCGAGGGCTACCTGCCCGCTTTCATTAGCGCAGCGCAGTCCATCAAGCCGCCCAAACCCGCCGACTACTCCGTCGACGATGCCAAGGCCGCGCTCAAAAAGTACGCCAAGGCCTACGACAAGTCCGACGCGGCCAAGAGCGACGAGCGCGCCGCCGCAAAGGAGCAGTTCGACAGCGAGAAGCCCACGGTCATCGCCATCATGAACGAGACCTTCTCGGATCTTTCGATCTACCAGAACATGCGCGCCGGCTACGAAGGCCCGCAGTACTTTAAGAACCTGTCCAACTGCCTCAGCCGCGGCAAGCTCTACGTGAGCGCCTACGGCGGCGGCACCGCCAATACCGAGTTTGAGTTTATGACCGGCAACTCCATGGCCAACCTGGGCTCGGGCGTGTACCCCTACACCATCTACAACATGGAAACGACCGGGAACCTGGCAGAGCAGTTCAAGTCGCTCGGATATTCCACCACGGCCATGCACCCCAACCACGCCACCAACTGGAACCGCGAGAACGTCTACAAGGACTTTGGCTTTGACCAGTTCCTGTCCATCAACGATTTCCAGGGAGCCGACACCCTGCGCGGCATGGTGACCGACCAGGCTACCTACGACAAGATTCTTGAGCTGCTCGACCAGAACGCCGATCCGCAGTTTATCTTCGACGTGACCATGCAGAACCACTCGGGCTACGATACGGGCCTGCTGCCGGTCGACAAGCAGATGCACCTGAATATCGATACGACCGATCTGGATGCCAAGACCGTCGAGGACGGCACGCTCTCCGATGTCGACGAGTATGTCTCGTGCATCGAGCAGTCCGACCAGGCGCTTCGCTACTTCCTCAACGC
Source organism: Collinsella sp. CLA-SR-H006 (assembly GCF_040097075.1). NCBI lineage: Bacteria > Bacillati > Actinomycetota > Coriobacteriia > Coriobacteriales > Coriobacteriaceae > Collinsella > Collinsella sp. CLA-SR-H006. Next base: position 58,721 of record NZ_JBBNPD010000008.1, read on the forward strand.
CCTGAGCAAGCTCGACCGTAAGGTAGTCGTGGTGTTCTGGGGCGACCACCAGCCGTTCTTCCCGTCCAAGTTCAACGACAAGTGGTTTACCGGCGAGGACGATGCCACGCACCAGGAACGTCTGTGGCAGACCGACTACATCATCTGGGCCAACTACGACGTTGCCGGCTGCGACCAGACGAGCGAGGTCGACGACCTGTCCACCAACTACCTGTCCACGCAGCTTATGCAGCTGATCGGCGCACCGCTGACCGACTACCAGAAAGCGCACATGACGCTGCGCGAGTCGCTGCCCGCCATCAACTCGGTGGGCTACGAGGACGCCAGCCTGCGCTGGGCGCTTTCCTCCAACGTCACCGGTGACGATGCCGCCGCCGCAGCCGCCACCAAGGCGCGCGAAGATTACGCCAAGATGCAGTACTACGAGATGTTCCGCGACGGCAAGAACGTGTACACCGAGCACTTCCAGACCGAGGCCAACGAGACCGACCCCAACCTGGCGCCGGGCACGACCAAGATCAAGTAACGACTAGCTGCGAGTTCATAACTGAAACGTCTGTCCGGGCGGAGGCATATAAGGTTCCCTGCTCGGACAGTCCTGCGCAAGACGGAGGCCACATTAAGTGGCCTCCTTTGCGTGCGGAACTCGCGATGAACCTTATATGCCTCCGCCCGGACAGACGCCCTGTTGTTGGAGCGCGGCTTGTCATAGGGGTATCCGCTGAACATATATAAGTTGAAGGCCACGTTATGTGGCCTTCTTTGTTTGCGGAAAGTGTGTCCCGGAATTCTTGTCTGGAATGGGATGCAGTTTCCGCTTGGGACCCGATTGGGAAAGTGTGTCCCACTATTCAGCTGGATTCCGGGATGTATTTTCCGGTTGAGGCTCGTTGGGAAAGTGCGTCCCACTTTGGGGGCTGATTCTGGGACGTGGTTTCCGGTTGGCTCTCATTGGGAAAGTTCATCCCATTTCTCGGCCTAATTATGGGACGCAGTTTCCCGTTGAGGACCCTTTGGGAAAGTGCGTCCCGGTCTGGGCGCTCAAACTGGGATGGATTTTCCGGATGAGGGCTTGACGGAAAATGTGTCCCGTTCCGGGCGCTAATTGTGGGATGCAGTTTCCGCTTGCGGAGTCTCCACTCAACAGAAAACCCGGGTGGCCTGTTTTTTGGCTACCCGGGTTTTTGGGTTGTCGATATGTTCGACTGGCTACTAGTGGGTCTTGCGGCGCTTGATCAGCATGATGAGGGCTATCACTACGAGCGTTGCTCCCGCTGCTGCTGCGGTGGCGACTAGGGCGAATGTTTGGTCGCCGGTGTTTGCGAGGTTCTTCGCTGTGGTCGTAGTCTTGACCTTGGTGTCGGTCTTAGCTCCGTTGTCGGACTTGGGCTTGTCCGGGTTCGTCGGGGTCTCAGGAGTCTCGGGGTCCTTTGAGCCTTCGGAATCGGTTGGGCCGGCGGTGTTTACCAGCGTATGGTCCAGGAACTTCTTGGCACCCGCACTTGCCTGTGAGAACAAGCGGCGCGTGCGGATCGGGGTGGCGTTCACCGTTGTGGGCGCCGTCTCCTCGGCCTCGATATTCACGAGCGTCGTGCCGGTGTCGAGGCCCACGTCGTTGTATCCCACGTGGCAGTAATACTGCGCACCGTCATCGTCTGCGGTCAGGTCAATCTCGAGCTTTGAGGCCGTTCCAGCCGCGAGGTTGCCATCGGCACCCACGAGCTTAAACTCTGTCTCGCCGCAGCCCTTGCGGTACCACATATAGGTCGGTGCCAGCCCTGTTTCGCTATCGTCGGCACCGAGTTGCTTCACATGGCCAATCGCCGAGAGCGTCAGGTGGCTTCCCGCCGTGCGCTCAACCGAAGAGTCGTATCCAAGATCCGACCCCTCCGCAGCATCCGCCGCAGGTCCGCTCACGGTCATCGTCATGCCATCGGGCATGGTCTTGACCGTGATGATTGCCGAGCGAATACCTGTTTCGGTCGTGGATCCATTCTTAACGGCGGCGATGGCGAATCGATACTCCGTATTGGGCTGCAGCCCATCCCACTTGAGCGAGGTCTGCGTGTTGTCGGCAATCTTCCAGCTATTGACGACCGCATCCGCCGCATTGCTCTGCAGCATGCCCACGCCGTAGCTAAAGCCACTCTTGTTTGCGAGTACATCGTCCCAGCTAAACGTAACGCTGGTCGAATCGACGGCGTTTGCCGTAAAGCCCGTCACGGCCGGCGCGTCGGGCATCTCGACGTCCTTAACGTCATAGCCCACGATCCAGAACTGGTCGGTGTCCTTGGTGCCGAGCTTGTCGCCCGAGTCTGCCTCGAACTTGTCGACATCCACCGCGTTGACGCCCAGACGCCACACAAAACCGTACTTGCCCTGCGCGGCCTCGGGCAGGTTGTCGACGGTGCCGCCGTATTCGGTCGATTCACTCGAGGAGTTACCCGTAGTAAAGCCGGCGTTGGCACCAAAGCACAGGCCGCCAAACAACTCGTGCTTTGCGAGCTTCGCGCCCATGACAACGCTGCCGTTCAGCGTCAAGCCGAGCTCGAGCTCCTGCTCCTTGCCCTCCTCGACTTCGATGGTCTGCTCAATGCTCGCCCCCGACTGCGCGGCGGCGCCGTTAAACCCATCGTGCGTGTAGGCGCGCGTTACGCCAGGCTTGCCCAGGCCAAAGGAATCCCCAACGGGAGTCTCGCCGTTGAGCGTCGTTTGATAGGTTCCGGGTTCTCCCGACCGGTTGGTCAAAAAGTAGCTGAGCGGCGTCATATTGTGCTGTTTGGCAATGCGGTCATAGGCCTCGACATTAACGACCGAGGTCTGCGCGCCGAGCGACACGGGCGCCGCCATCACGCCCTTGCCACCAGTTTCCTCATTTTCGATCTCATACTCGTAATAGACCATCGGAATCGTGTAGAGCACGGCCTTGTCACCCTCGCCGGCATGCGACTCATAGCTTACGCTTGCGCTGACCGTGCGCTCGCTCCGGTAGTCATAGCATCCCTCGGCGGCAAAATCGACTGAAGCATTCATCGCGACCAGGGGCGGACCGGTCTGCACCTCGACGGCAACGCCCAACTCGGCGCCAATGGTATAGCCCCGGGATGTCCCCGTGCCCTTTTCCTCTCCGTATGACGTGCCGCCCAACACCAGATAGCCGTATGCCTGCTCCAGATCCTCAACATAGGGCGCATCCTGCAGCACGGCAAGCACGCGCGGGTTGGTATAGACCTTGTAGCGGTCCTTGTACGTGATCTTGACGCTGTCGTTGTCGACATCGGGCAGCGCGAGCGAGATAAATGTGCCGTAGGTAGTGCCGCGACGGTTGCTCTCGCTAATCACCTGCTCCTCGCCGCGGCGCACCTTTCCGTTCTCGTCGAGCGAAAAATGCGAGGCGGTCATCCAATAGTAGTCATCGTTCTTGCGCAGGTCCTCGTCGCGGTGCTTGCCCACCACGGCGATAAAGCTCTCGTTATAGCGGTCCGAACCCGAGACGCTGCCCGCCTTGACGTCGCTGATCCACACCTGCTCTATACCCTTGTGGTCATGCTTGTTGCTGCTGTTGTATTGCTGACCGCTCATGCTCATGGTTCCGACCATGGACCCCAAGCCCTGAGCCCCGCTCTGTGCCGTGTTGCAGGCAAAGTCGCGGAACACATCGCCGCCCACGAGCACCTCGTCAACCGCCAGCTGCTCGGACAGGCCGTCAAGGTTGGCAGTGGCAAGGGCAATAGGCGCCAAGGTGCACGGATAGCGCTTATCCTGAGCGCTATCCTTCCATGCGCTGTTGGGCACATGCATCAGCCCATAGGAGGCGAGGAGCCCGTCTCTGTATTCCTTACAATCGGAAAGCTTGAACTCGCCAGACTCCGAGTCAAAATACGCGTAGCGGTACAGCGCGCCGTACAGCCCCTTGCTGCCGTCAGAAGCGCCGTAATCAAAAGCGCTGCGTTGCCAGTCATAGCCCGCAAGAATAAGGCCCGTGACGGTTTCACCCGTCTTCTTTCCTTCTTCATCGTAGGCGGCAAACGTGCCGAACGTCGCATTCGCAGCGACCATGGTCTTGCCGTTCGCGGAGAGGGAGATTGCGCCCGCGTCGCCCAGAGCATCGACATGGACGAGCGCACCCTTGGATGCATCCCACGAAAACAGCTCGCAATGCGTCGACTTATCAATATTCTTCTTGCCGTAGGGTGCCGAGACCACGATGGCGAGGTCATCGCAAAAATCGCGATCGAGGTCGCCGGCCGCTAGCGAAACGACAGGAGCTGACTGAAGCTGCGTCCAGGAGTCGTTCCCGCCCTTGTTGTGCGTGGTGTAGTCCGCGGCGTTACCGGCATCGATCTTGACGACGCTTTGCTTCCAGTTGCCGCCCTCCAAGTCATACATGTCGACTACAGCCTTGCGCACGCCGTTCTCGTCGACATAGCAGCCCGCGTAGACAAAAAGCTCGTCGACGCCGTCGCCATCGACATCGCCCGCCTCGACATCAAAGACGGCGTCGTGCTCTTGCAGGTAACCGGCATCCAGGTACTTAAAACGGCCTTCGTACATCATATTAGTGTTGACCGTCACCGGCAGGTGTGTGTCGAGAGTGCGCGTACGCCCGTTGCTAAACGAGTAGAGGACCAGCTCAACCTTTCCGGCGTATGACTTGCCGTCAATCGTCGTGGAGGAACTGTCGCCGTAGGCACGGAGCTCGGCAACGCGGCTCTTTTTGCCCGTGCTGGCGTCGCTGCAGAACTCAACACTCGTGGCGTGAATGCCCGAGAAACCGTTGTTGTCGTTGGCGAGTACTGTTGAGGACTCATTGTTGCTTAGGTACGACCAGGTGCCGCCACCGTAGTCGCTATGCTTGTAGAGATCGCTGTTCGTATCGAAGTTGTTGACGTTTTGCCAGAACTTTGCGGCGCCCCACACACTTCCATAGCCATCGGTGAGTTTGCTGCTGCCGCCAATGTCACCGCGCTCGACGTTCTCGAGCTTGTCGCGCAGAGTGTAGCGATTGCCATGGCTACCGTTAGCTGCCATATAGACCTCGCTGCGCGTGGCAAACGTCGTGGGGGTATCAGTGGAATAGGGGCCAACGGTATCGGCCGGAATGTCCTCGCTCGTGCCCAGACCCAGGGCTTGATAATCCTGCTCGGTCATATCGGTGATTGCGGGCGCGTCTGCCGCCTGGGCAACCTGGGGCGTGGCCGTGAAGCAGGCGACGCTCGTGGCGATCAACGCAGCAAGCGCCGCCGTCCCAACAAGCGGGATTTTCGACAGCCTACGGATACGGGGGTGTGGAACGTACATGAGGGACCTCGCTTTATTCGAGTGGAGTGGACTCATTTTTGCAAATGATACATCCGATGCCCGATATCACGTGTCTCATTTTCGCCAACGGCGTGTCTCATTTTTGAGAATCCGAGATGCCGCGGAAATCTTATCCCAGCTCAAAGGCCATTTCTGGGATGTATTTTCCGTCGAGTGCCTCATCGGGAAACTGCATCCCATTTCAAGCGTCGATTCTGGGACGCATTTTCCCCTTAGACCCTCAACCGGAAACCGCATCCCACTTTGAGCGCAAATTCCGGGATGCATTTTCCGCTTGAGCCTCATTGGGAAACGGCGTCCCACTTTGAGGGCTGATTGTGGGATGCATTTTCCGGTTTTGCTCTCATTGGGAAAATGCATCCCGTTTCTTGACCGAATAATGGGACGCAATTTCCCGTTGGAGCGCCTTTGGGAAAGTGTGTCCCACTTCGACCGCCCAGAGTGGGACGCACTTTCCGCAAAGCACCTCAACGGGAAACTACGTCCCATTCCAAAGGCAAATTCCGGGACGCATTTTTCGAAAGCCTGCCCATCCGGAAAGCCCGTCCCACTTTGGACGCATCCGGGCACGGAACCATCGACCTATCAGGCCTCCCATCAATAAAGAGGCGTCCTTCCGGACGGCGGGGCACGAAGTTCATCGCGAGTTCCGCACGCAAAGAAGGCCACTTAATGTGGCCTTCGTCTTGCGCAGGACTGTAGAGCAGGGAACTTCGTGCCCCGACGCCCGGGAGAACGTTTCATTTAGAAAGATGGACCGACCGCCGTCAGCGATGGGAGCTACTCCCCCAGCACGGCTTTTTTGGCGGCTGCAGCCATGTTGTCCAGATCTTCCTTGGTGGGGTGATCCTTTGCGGCGACCCAGTTATCGAGCAGCATCTTAAAGCGGACATTGTCGGGATCTTGCTCGAGCATGGCCTCGTAGCGCTGCTTGACCGCAGGGCCCATCTTGCCCTGGCACATCGCCCAGCCCGCAAGCTCGGCATCCCCAGCCAAATTGGAAGTTACGCGGTCGATAATCTGCTGATAATAGCTCTGGTCGGCGCCAAAACCGCAGGTGCCAAACAGGAACACGCGCTTGCCGTGCAAGGCGGAGAGCAATGCCGCGACCGAAGGCGTGCACGCACCCTTGTCGCACCAAAAACCGACGAGCACCGTGTCGGCCGCGCAGGCGCCCTGCGCCTCAAGCGCAACCTGATCTGCATCCGCATCGTCGCTCAACGCCGCGGCATGGACAAACTCAACACCCGCAGCCTGCAGAGCGCGCTTGATCGCGCCCGAAACCATCCTGGTATTACCGCTCTTGCTGTTAACCACCAAAGAGCACGTCATAGTCACGTTGCCTCGTTTCCCCCAAAACTAAAGCCACTAATGCAATTTATTAGATGAATATCTTAGTACTAACGTGACAGATGTAAACCACCGTCTGCCGATTGATTAATTTGCCCCACGGGCTTGCTCACTGGGCAAACTGACTGCGGTAGAGCTCGGCATAGAAGCCATCTGCCGCCAGCAGCTCGTCGTGCGTGCCACGCTCGATAATCTGGCCGTCGCGCATGACCAGAATGCAGTCGGCGTTGCGGATCGTTGACAGGCGGTGCGCCACCACAAAGCTTGTGCGACCGGCCATGAGCTCGTCGAATGCCGCCTGCACCTGCAGCTCGGTGCGCGTGTCGATACTCGACGTTGCCTCGTCCAGCAGCAAGATAGCCGGGTCGGTGAGCATGACGCGCGCAATGCACAGCAGTTGCTTTTGGCCCTGGCTAAACGTGCCGCCGTCCTCGCCGATGACCGTATCGTAGCCGCCTGGCAGCTGCACGATAAACTTGTGCGCGTGCGCGTGCTTGGCAGCTTCGATAACCTGCTCGCGCGTAGCGTCGGGACAGCCGTAGGCGATGTTTTCGGCCACGGTGCCCTCGAACAACCAGGTATCTTGCAGCACCATGCCAAAGGCGCGGCGCAGGCTTGCGCGCGTGTAGCCACGCGAAGACCGGCCATCGACTGCGATGCGACCGGCATCGATATCGTAAAAACGCAGTAGCAAATTGATGAGCGTCGTCTTGCCGCAGCCCGTGGGGCCGACCAGGGCAAAGCGCATGCCGGGCTTAGCCTCGATGCAGATATCCTGCAGCAGTTTGCGGTCGGGCACGTAGCTAAAGTCCACATGCTCAAAGGTCACCTCGCCCTGCGGGACGGCAAGTTCCACGGCATCCTCCGCGTCGGGCTCCTGCTCGCGCGCATCGAGCAGCGCAAACATGCGGCGCGCCGAGGCGTACGCGGTCTGGATCTGCGTAATGACGTTGGTGACCTCGTTGAACGGCTTGGTGTATTGGTTGGCATAAGACAGAAAGATTTGAACGCCGCCCACCGTAAGCGCCGCAGGCACGCCCGTGATCACGCCCACGCAGCCGATCACGGCGACCACGGCATAGATGATGTTGTTGATAAAGCGCGTGCCGGGGTTGGAGAGCGAACCCATAAACTGCGCGCGCTCGCCCGCGGTGTAGAGCTCGGCATTGAGGGCATCGAAGCGTTGCTGAGCGTTCGAGCCATAGGCAAAGGCGTCGACAAGCTTCTGCTCGCCCACGTACTCCTCGATATGGCCGCCAAGCTGACCCTGAATACGCTGCTGCGCCGTAAAGCTCTTGTTGGAGAGTTTGGCGATGGCGCTGGCCGCAAAGATGGAGAGCGGCGTGACGAGCACCACTACGAGCGTCATGGTCAGGTTGATGGAGAGCATAAACGCGAGCGTGCCAACGATGGTGATAACACCGGTAAAGAGCTGGGTAAAGCCCTGCAGCAGACCGTCGCCCACCTGATCGACGTCGTTGACCACGCGGCTCATAAGGTCGCCGTGGGCATGGCTGTCGATAAAGCTGAGCGGCATACGGCTGAGCTTATCGCTCGCCTCCACGCGCATGTCACGCACCGTCTCGTAGGACAGGCGGTTGACGCAGTAGCCCTGCAGCCACTGGAAGGACGCCGCTCCCACCACGACGAGTGCGAGTTTGGTAACGAGCGGCAGCAGCGCATCGAAGTCCACCTGGCCCGCAGCAACGATCAGGTCGATGCCCTCACCAATGAGAATGGGCGTGTAGAGCTGCAGAATCACCGAGACAGCGGCACTCAAAAACGATGCCACAAACGAGACGCGGTGCGGGCGAACATAGCCCAGCAGGCGGCGGGTCACCGCACCCACGGGATAGCGCTCGGGATCGCCGAGCTGGCGCGGACCGTCACCCAGGTCGTTGAGGTTATCGTTGCCGGACACGTTGGCCGTCATCGTGGCGACCGAACCGGAGGAAGTGTACGGATTCATTTAGCAGCCCTCCTTTGCGCAGACGGATGTGGGGACGGTCGGGGCGCCTGGGGCGGGCGCGGGCGCCGTACTCCCCTGCTGACCCTCGAGCTCCTCGCGGCGAAGCTGCGACTGGCAAATCTCGCGGTAGAGCTGGCAGGTCGTGTAGAGCTCATCGTGCGCGCCCAGGCCCGCGACCGAACCGTGGTCAAGTACGCAGATCATATCGGCGTCGCGCACGGTCGAAACGCGCTGGCTTACGATCACCGTAGTCAGCGGCAGCCCGCCCTCAGCAGCGCCACACACGCTGCGCTCGCGGATGGCATGGCGAAGCGCCGCATCAGTCTTAAAGTCAAGTGCCGAGGCGGAGTCGTCCATGATCAGGACCTGAGGCGAGCCCACCAGGGCGCGCGCGATGGTCAGGCGCTGGCGTTGGCCACCGCTAAAGTTCTTACCGCCCGCCTCGACCGGGGTATCGAGCCCCTGCGGCTTGTTGCGCACGAACTCGCTCGCCTGCGCCATGTCGAGCGCCGCCCAGAGATCCTCGTCGGTCGCAGCCTCGTCGCGCCAGGTCAGGTTGCTGCGGATGGTGCCGCTCACCAGCGACGCACGCTGTGGAACGGTCGCGACCACACGGCGCAGCTGGTCGAGCGGCCAGGTGCGCACGTCGGCGCCCATCACACTCACGCTGCCGGTGCTCGCATCGTACAGGCGCGGGATAAGCGAGACGAGCGTGGACTTGCCGCTACCCGTACCGCCGATAATGCCAAGCGTCTTGCCCAGCGGGAGCTCCAGGGTCGCATCGTTGACGGCATTTGCCGCGCCCGCGCCAAAGGAGAAGCTCGCATGGCTCAAGCTCAGCGCGGGGACCGGAACAGCGCCACCCGCCAGTTCGCTCGGCTTGGGCAGCGCAACCGACTGATCGCCCTCGTCGGTGATGCTCGGCTCGCAGTTGAGCACCTCGTTGATACGCGAAGCACTCGCGCTCGCCTTGGTAAAGACCACGACCAGGTTGGCGACGTACACGATGGAGGTCAGGGTCTGCGTCATGTAGTTCACAAACGCCATGACCTGGCCCTGCGTAAGCTCGCCCACGTTGACCTGGATGCCGCCCACCCACAGGATGGCGCACACGCCCAGGTTCATCACCAAAAACGTGACGGGATTAAGGATTGACGAGAGCTTGCCCACCGCGATGGCGGTATTGGCCTGGTCATCGGCGGCTTGGGCAAAGCGCTCGCGCTCGTGATCTTCGTGTACAAAGGCGCGAACCACGCGGGCGCCCGAAAGCCCCTCGCGGCAAATGAGCGCGATGCGGTCGAGCTTTGCCTGCAGCTGCTTGTAGTACGGAATGCAGCGCGCCATGACAAACCAAAACACCAGGCCAATGGCGGGCGTGCAAATCAAAAAGATCATGCCGAGCTTAAGGTCGATGGCGAGGGCCGCGCACATAGAGCCCACCGCCAAGAAGGGCCAGCGGATGAGCATGCGCACGCCCAGCGCCACGGCAAGCTGCACCTGGTTGACGTCGTTGGTGATGCGGGTGATAAGCGACGGCGTGCCAAAGCGGTCGAGTTCGGCATAGCTCAACTTGTTGATGTGCTGGTAGAGCGCACCGCGGATATCGGTGCCCATGCCCTGCGAGGTGAGCGCCGCCATCTTTTGGCAGACGAGCGTAAACGAGATGCCGATCACAGCCATGGCGCCAAGCAGCATACCGTAGTGGACGACGGCGTTGACATCGTGTGCGCCAATACCCTTATCGATCATCTGGGCAATCACCAGCGGCGTCAGCAGGTCAAAGATCACTTCGATCAGCTTACACGCAGGGCCGATCACCATATACCGGCGAAACTTACCACCAAAACGCCTGAGCAGCTCAATCATGTATAGGCGCTCCCTATCATCATTCACACTCAATCCGAATCATGATAGTACGGTGAGCCCAAAAGAAGCGTAAACAACTCGTCATTTCTAATGGGATTCGGTTTCCAAAGAAGCGGAGAGGCGCGCACCCAGCCAGTGTCGGGTCGACCACTTGGTATACTTGCATTAGTGCTACCAAGTTAGTCGCCGACCCTTGAAATGAGGTGCCGAGATGAACGACATTCTCGCAAGAAGAGCAAGACGAGCAACTGCGGGCATCGCCCTTTCCGCGGCACTTGTCGCGGGAATCGCCCCCGCAACGGCGATAGCGGCAGAAACCAGCTCCCCCACCGCTGCAGTTGCCTTGCAGACGGAAGATGCGGCCGCCGCAAAAGAAAAAGCGTATGCAGCCATGCAGGAAGCGCTCAAAAACCTCGAGGCCGCAAAAGACGCCGCAAGTCCCGAGAAAATTGCGGAAATCGATACTAAAATTGCCATTTTTCAAAAGAACTACGACACTAATTTGGCGCGAGCTGCCATATATAAGGAATCCCTTCCTACCATGCAAGCGGACATCGATGCAGCCCAATCCGAATGCGATAAGGCCCACAACCGAACAAGAGACCTTGAGGCAGAATTAAATAAAATCCCCCACACGGATTACGAAACTAGATGGCAGTTGGAACTGGCGATCATGGATGCACAAGAGCAAGAATCTCGTTGTGAAGATAAGCTTGAGCACTGCCGAATGCGCCTCGAAAGTCAGAAAAGCCTGATTTATTTCTTAGAAAGCGAAGTAGAGTTTAATAAAACCCACCTCGACGGAGAAACAGCCAAGCGAGATGCGCTCCTCGATAATTTGAAAAAGGCGCAAGCGGCCTATGACGACGCCTGCAAGGCATACGAAGAGGCAAAAGCCGCGGCAGACAAGGCCACCTCGCCCGAGGTAACGCAACCGACCGAGACAACGCCTCCCTCCGGCTCGACGCAACCGGCCGAGACGACACAGCCCGCCAGCTCACCCTCGACCGGCAAAGACACCCTACCAAGCTCCACCAAGCAGGCGAACTCGAGCAGCGGCAAGCAAGCAGATACGACCGCCGGCAAGCTCGCGAACACGGGCGATGCAGCGCCGAGCGCAATAGCACTCGCAGGAATCGCCGCCATGGGACTCGGAATAACCGCCACAGCCACACGCCGCATCAAGAACTCAAAATAGCCGACAGAGCATTCTGCCTTCACCAATTCACAAGCCCAGAGACAAAAAGAGGCCCGTTTCCCCACCTAAGGAAACGGGCCTCTTTAACTGCAAAAATTCAAGCAACAGCACCGCCGCCTCTTGAACCACGTAGCCATCAATGCCCAGACAACGCCAGCAAGCCGCATTCCGCAAGGGATAGATTAAATTAGATAAACGCGCCCTTACGGGTGATTTTTGGACGACGGGGGCCGGCCGGCGGCGAGGTGTTTAGTAGTCGAGCGATCCCGCAGGCGAAGCCGAGGACCAGCGAGACACCAAATACCTCGCCGCCGGCCGGGCCGTGTCGCGGCACCAAAAAGCGCCCGTGCGCTCGATGGATTCGGATGCCCGACAGAGGCTCCTTATGGCTGCTTCCTTCCGGACCTGACCAGATTCGGAACATGTCGTCATCCGAACCCATCGAACGCGCTAGGCGCTCGGTATATCTTACCTGCTCCCGCCCGCCAGAGCAAGGTAGCTAATTTGGGACGGAGCTTTTTTGACTACTTTTGCAGCCCGATTGCCAGAGCAGCCAATGAGTAGTCAAAATAGTCCCATCCCAAAATGACCGGCTTGGTGCCGCACCACAGAAAGGACCTATCTACTACGTTTAGGCCGCAAGGGTCAACCATAGCCGGCTTTTTCGAAAATCGGCAAGCTTTCTACCTGCGGTTTTGTTTTTGCAAATTCCGGGATGGTCGAGGGTGGCCGGTTTAACGTAGTAGATGGCCGCATTTCGTGGCAAACGGTCCGACCAAAGACCCAAGGCAGCCAACCTCGAATGGCCATTCTCGAAGTTGCGGTGGAATACGGACTGAATTGGCCCCTTAAAGGCAAAAACGCTCCGTATTTCACCGCGACTTATCGAGGGGATGGGTTTTAGATACGGCCAAGGTCGTAGGATCGAGCGGCCGCTTCGCCGGCGCAGATGAGGTTGGTTGTGGCTTCTTGCGGATCGAGTGCCTGTTCCAGGCCCATGGGTTTGCGGCAAATCGGCAGTACAAGGTCGATGCCTTGCCCATACACCGCATCCAGGTTATCAGCGCGACCGCCCACGACAGCAATCACCGGCTTGCCATATCGCTTCGCACGACGGGCCACACCCACCGGCGCCTTACCGGCGGCGGACTGCTCATCCATATTGCCCTCGCCCGTTATGACCAGGTCGACATCGCGCACGCGCTCGTCAAACCCCACGAGATCGAGCACCGTCTCCACGCCCGAACGCAGCTCCGCCCCGAGCGCCAGCAGCGCGGCACCCAGGCCGCCTGCGGCACCGGCACCGGGCACTCCGAGCACCGAGCCAAATGTCCGAGCCCCCTCGGGTGTGCGCAACAACCCCTGGGCTCGAGCTCTGGCAATCGCCGCATCGAGCAAGCGACCGTAGCCGACCATCCAGCCGTCGTATCTGCGCAGCACCTCGACATCATCCGCCGGCAGGCCCTTCTGCCCGCCGAACACCGCCAGTGCGCCTCGACGCCCCACGAGCGGATTCTCGACATCGGAAAGCACAACGATACGAGCATCATCCAAAGCCTGCAGCGCGGGCGCCAGATCAACGCTCGCCACCTGCTCAAGGCCGGCAAGACCGGGGGCGACATCGCATCCCTGATCATCGACCACACGCGCGCCCAGCGCCTGCAGCATGCCGGCGCCACCATCGTTGGTGGCACTGCCGCCCAAACCAATATAGATAGTCTTTACCCCGACACGAGCTGCACGGAGCATCAGCTCGCCCACGCCATAGGTTGTAGCAGCCAGCGCCGCCGATTCCGTGCAAGGTGAGTACCCGATGCCTGCTGCTTCGGCCATCTCAATAACAACCGACTCGTGCTCGCCGTCCACTAACATCCGGGCAGGCACACCATCGCCAAAGGGTCCCGCAACCTCGCAGGTCACAATCTCACCGCCGCATGCGGCAACGGCATCGAGCGTTCCCTCGCCACCATCTGCCAGCGGCAATGCGCGCACCTCGGCATCGGGCCAAACGCGGCGCACGCCTTCGGCAACCGCCGCCTCCGCCTGCGCACTCGACACGCTGCCCTTAAAGGAGTCGATCGCCAACAGCACACGGCGAGGCCGGCGGCACGCAGGGCCAAAGTCAACCGCCGTGCCAGCATCCTCACCGGCACCTGCAAGCGCTGCGGCGTGAGCGGCGTGTGCTTCAAGATCGGCACCGCAACCGCAATCAGCGCCACCCGCTCCGCGCAGACCGCCAAAATAGCTACTCAGCAGCTCGCGGCATTCATCCGCCAGGACCCCAGCCGTCACGTTAAACCGATGATTCAGGCGCGAGTCGGCATTCAAATCGTATAGGGATCCCAACGCGCCCGCCTTGGCATCACTCGCGCCATACACGCAGCGTCCCACGCGCGCGTTGACCATAAGACCCGCGCACATGCAGCAAGGCTCGAGCGTTACATAGACCGTGCAATCGGAAAGGCGCCAGCGACCGAGCGACCGAGCGGCAGCGCACAGGGCCGCAAACTCGGCATGAGCCGAAGGATCCTGGTCGAGCTCGCGACGATTATGCGCCCGCGCGACGATCTCGCCGTCGCGCACCACTACGGCTCCGATGGGCACCTCGCCCACCGCAGCGGCGGCGCGAGCCTCCGCCAGCGCCTCGCGCATGAACTTCTCGTCGATTTCGGTGATCGTCATCGTTCGCCTTCCCTGTTGCAAATTCAAAACGATGCTATCATTACGACTCACGGAGAGATGGCAGAGCGGTTGAATGCGGCGGTCTTGAAAACCGTTGAGCGCGAGAGCGTTCCGGGGGTTCGAATCCCCCTCTCTCCGCCACTCCTAGTGATGCACCGGTGTCATGGTCCGCTCAAACAACGCATCGACCACGTCGGCTATCTCAGGTCGACGCTCAAGATCGTGGCCCGATTCCCACCATATCGTGAAAAGACGAATAATACCGCCGGCGACAAACTCGGACGTCGTCTCGAGTGACACGGGGGCCAGGGCATCCTCGGCAAGCACGTTCATCACACGCTCGCGGATGGAGCGGGCAATGCGGTCGCAAATAACGTTGGTCAACATGCCCGACATGCTGCTTGCCAAAATGTTATCCATGAGCCGCTCGTGCGTCAGAATCAAATCCATGGCATCGTCCAAAATCGCGTGCCGAAGCGCGCGCACGTCCTCGGCAGACACTGCGCCGGCCTCATCGGGCTGTTTTTGCGGCAAGCCCGACATGAGCTCATCGATATAAAAGGCAAAGTAATCGTTCTTGTCGCGAAAGTGCTTGTAGAACGTCGTGCGGCGAATCATGGCCCGGTCGCACAGCATGGCGACCGTCAGGTCCTCAAACCGATGCTCCTCGAGAAGCTCGGTAAAGGCATCGAACAGGGCGCGGTAGGTTTTCTTGATGCGAAGGTCCACTGGTATCGCCATCCTCAGGACAAAGACAACACTCGTCAATCTGTCGCATATCTTACACCTGTACCTCGCGTGCTTTGCCCCGGTGCCAACCCCGCCGAAAACACAACGCTTACCGGAAAGTTCGGCACGGTAAAACGTTGCGGGTATACTAGTAGCGTTATACCAACGGCAGCTGGCGCATGCCGCCGCGGCCATTCGAAACGGAGACATCATGATTACCGTCATCATCGGCATCGTTGTTGTCATTGTGATTGTCTGCGCCATCGCCGGCATCTACAACAACATGGTCACCAAGCGTAACCGCATCGATAACGCCTGGCAGAACATCGATACGCAGCTGCAGCGCCGTAACGACCTGATCCCCAACCTGGTCGAAACCGTCAAGGGCTACGCCAAGCACGAGCAGGAGACGCTCTCCGCCGTGATCAGCGCGCGTAACACCGCCGTCAAGGCCACCACGCCCGAGGCCAAGATGGAAGCCGACAACGTGCTGACCGGCGCACTGCGCCAGCTCTTCGCTGTGGCCGAGGCCTATCCCGATCTTAAGGCAAACACCAACTTTACGCAGCTGCAGGCATCGCTCGAGGACACCGAGAACAAGATTAGCTATGCACGCCAGAGCTACAACGACTGCGTGCTCAGCTACAACAACGCCATTCAGACGTTCCCGGCTGTCATCTTTGCTAGCATCTTCCAGTTTAAGGAGCGCCAGGGCTTCGAGGCCGCTGAAGCAGCCCGCCAGGCCCCGACCGTCAAGTTCTAGTAGTTTGACAGCGCATCCTTAATCGGCCAAATGCATAAACCGCCCCGTCGAATGCACACTTCGACGGGGCGGTTTCCTTTTTCGCGAAGGTCCCCCTCTAAGCGTCGTGCATTTTTAGGAGTATTCAACATAACCAAGGGCTTCGGGCGCCACGACAAATGCCAAAGACCGCGAATATCCCTGCAAATCAAACGCTGTCAGCCCGTAACCCCACCCATCATTCGTAGAAAACATCGAGAACTCCCGATTTTTTGCCCGAAGCCGGTATGCAGGGGCCTTCGATTGCAGAATACTCGCAAAAATGCACGTCGCCACCGCCCCCACATGGCGCGAAGCAAAACAAAAGGGCGACCTTCCTTTCCGGCGCACTCCGCAGGACGAAAGAACCTCCGCCGCACAAAGTGCGCAGCGGAGGTTCTTTCATGTCCGAGGACGCGCCGGAAAGGAAGGTCGCCCTCGGGCCGGACAGCTAAGACAGCTTACGCGACGGTGTAAACCCAGTTGTGCTTGTCCTCGACAGCACCAGACTGGATACCAGTCAGGGTCTCGCGGAGCTTCTTCATCACAGGGCCAATCTCGGTGTAGCCAGCCGGGAAGGTCACAGTCTCGTCGGCGCCGTAAACCTTGTTGTCGATCTCGCCAACCGGGGAGATGACGGCAGCGGTGCCGCACAGGCCGCACTCCACAAAGGTGCCGGCCTTGACCTCGGCCCACTCGACGGGACGCTGGTCGACGGTCATGCCCAGGTCCTGAGCAACCTGAACGAGCGAACGACGGGTGATAGAGGGCAGGATGGAGTCGGTGTGCGACTGAGGAACGACGAGGGTGCCGTCCTCCTTCACGAACAGGACGTTGGCGCCACCGGTCTCCTCGACATAGGTGCGGGACTCGGAGTCGAGATACAGGTTCTCGGCATAGCCCTCGCGATGGGCCTCCATCGTGGGCTTAAGGGACATGGCGTAGTTGAGGCCGGCCTTGATGTTGCCGGTGCCGTGCGGTGCGGCACGGTCATACTCGGAAACGCGCAGCTTGACGGGCTTGAGGCCACCCTTAAAGTACGGACCGACCGGGGTCACGAGAATGCGGAACGTGTACTCAGGAGCGGGAGCCACGCCGATCACGTCACCGGAGCCGATCATAAACGGACGCACGTACAGGGTCGCGCCGGAGCCGAAGGGCGGAACCCAGGCGGCGTTGGCAGAAACGACCTGCTTGACGGCCTCAACGAACTTGTCCTTGGGGAACGGGGGCATCTCGAGGCGCTGGGCAGAGTTATACATACGCTCAGCGTTCATGTCGGGACGGAAGCAGACGATGCTGCCGTCCTCGGCGGTGTAGGCCTTCAGGCCCTCAAAGACCTCCTGGCAGTAATGGAAGATACCGCCGCACTCGGAGACATGCAGGGTGTGGTCGGTGGTCAGGCCGCCCTCGTCCCACTCGCCATCCTTCCAATGAGCCTCGTAGCTGTAATCGGTCTTCATGTAGCCAAAGCCGAGGCTACCCCAATCGATATCCTTCTTCTCGACAGTCATATGTCGCTCCTTACATACACAGTTGCATACTCGCGAACCCGCACGCAAGGACCGAGGCCGACCGCGTCGCAACGTCGCACGCCCGGAGCGTAGAGCCGGACGGGACACGCGAGCAGCATCAAAGCCGATGGCACGTCGATTCGCATGCACGAGATTGTACTCCCCGCACGCATCTGATAAAACGTTTTTCTTTAACTAACTAAAGTATTTTCATTTGACCGAAGCTAAAGAGGCCCGCCACCGTAAGCAGTGACGGGCCTCAACTGTACGGTCTGCGCGCTGGCTCGAGCTAGGCGTTCTATTTGCCCAGCTTGGCCTTAACCAGACCGACCACGGTCGGGATGATCGACACGGCAACGATGCCGATAATCAGCAGCTCAAAGTGCTCCTGCACAAAGGGAATGCCGCCAAAGAAGTAGCCCAGCAGCGTAAAGACCGTCGACCAGGTAATGCCGCCCAGCACGTTAAAGACGACAAAGTTGCGCCAGTGCATGCCGCCCATGCCAGCAATAAAGGGCACAAAGGTGCGGATAAACGGGAAAAAGCGGCCCAGGAAGATGGCCAGGTGACCCCACTTGTCCAAGAAGTCCTCGGACTTTTTGATGCGCTCGGGCGTCATGGCCTTGACCTTGCCCGAAGCGATGATCTTGCGGCCAAAGAAGTGACCGATCATAAAGTTGCACTGATCGCCCAAAATGGCAGCGGCCCATGCGGTGGCCAGAAGCGCCACGATGTTAAAGCCGCCGTTGTGGGCAAAGAAACCCGAGGCGAACAGCAGCGAATCACCGGGAAGGAACGGGAAGAACACCACGCCCGTCTCGATAAAGATGATCAGGAACACGCAGCCGTAGGCCATAAGCGGGCCGGCGGCGATCCAGCTGGCAATCGCGATGCGCGGGTCTTTAAGCAGCTCGGCGATAAAATTGATGAAACCCATGAAGTAAAACCTCTCAGTTGTGGGCGCGGACACGTCCAAGTTGACCAGTATACGGTTGCGGCGCCCCCTCGTGCGCAACCCCACAAAAGCATGACTCCATTACCAGCAAGTTTGCATAACTGACACTTGTCGCCCAAAGCACAGCAAAATCGCCCTTCCTAATCCCTAGCGAATCGCTATACTTTAGTGAATCGCATTGCCATGGCGCTAAGGGAGGGCGGCCAGTGAGCTTTATCAATACCATTCGCGAGGACATCAAGACCGTCCAGGCGCAGGACCCCGCCGCGCAAAACGGTCTGGTCATCTTCCTTTCCTATCCTGGTCTGCACGCCAAGTGGAACCACGTGCCCGAGCACTGGCTCTGGAAACACGGCCATCGCTCACTCGCCCGTGTGCTCTCGCAAATCACCCGCCATATCACCGGCGTCGAGATTCATCCCGCCGCGCAGCTCGGCAAGCACTTCTTTATCGACCACGCCATGGGCGTCGTCATCGGCGAGACTGCCATCGTGGGCGACAACTGTGTGCTCTACCAGGGCGTCACGCTCGGCGGTACCGGCAACGAGACCGGCAAACGCCACCCCACCCTAGGCAACAACGTCACCGTGGGCACGGGCGCCAAGGTGCTCGGCAACATCCGCATCGGCAACAACGTCAAAATCGGCGGCAACTCGGTTGTCGTCAAGGACGTGCCCGACAACTGCACCGTCGTGGGCGTGCCGGGACGCATTATCAAGCGCAACGGCTGCCGCGTGTTTGAGGAGAGCTTCGATGCCAAGCAGCACCGCGAGTACATGCCCGATGACGCCGCCGAGCAGAGCGCCCTCAACCGCCAGGGCATCACCGAGAATGCCCGCCGCGTCAAGGAACTCGAGCGAGAGGTGGCCGAGCTCAAGGCCCTCGTCGCCAAGCTCGCGGACGAGCGTTAGGAACGCAAGCGGCACAAAACGACATCGGCATCAACGCAAGAAGGCGCGCCAGGGAATCCATCCCCGGCGCGTCTTTCTTTTTGATGTGACATGCGGAACTGTCCCTTTGTCACATTATGCGAACTGACTCAGATAGAGGTCGGCGTAGGCACCCTCGGCAGCCAGCAGCTCCTTATGCGTACCTTGCTCGATAATGTTGCCGTGATCCATGACCAAGATCAGGTCGGCGTCCACGATCGTCGACAGGCGATGCGCGATCACAAAGCTCGTACGCCCGCGCATAAGCGCATCCATGGCACGGCCGATGGCAAGCTCGGTACGCGTGTCCACGCTTGAGGTCGCCTCGTCCAGGATGAGAATCGCCGGGTTGTTGAGCAGCACGCGTGCGATGGTCAGCAGCTGACGCTGGCCCTGGCTGATGCTTTCGGCATCGTTGGCCACGCGCGTGTCGTAGCCCTGCGGCATGGTACGTACAAAGAAGTCGACCTGCGCGGCGCGTGCGGCCGCCACGATCTCATCGTGCGTCGCCTCGGGGCAGCCGTAGGCGATGTTCTCGGCAATCGTGCCGTCGAACAGCCAGGCGTCTTGCAGCACCATGCCAAACTGCTGACGTAGCTCGCCGCGATCCATGCGGCTCGTATCCACACCGTCGAGCGTAATGCGGCCACCGTCGATCTCGTAGAAGCGCATGAGCAGGTTGATGAGCGTCGTCTTGCCCGCGCCCGTGGTTCCCACCACGGCAATCTTCTGGCCCGGCTCGGCGGTAAACGACACGTCGTGCATAAGCGGCTTGTCGGGCGAATAACCAAAGCGCACGTGCTCAAAGGAGACGCGACCCTCAACGCGACCCGGCAGCTTGGCGGCCTCGTCCGGCAGCGGATCGGCCTCCATCTCGGGCTCATCGAGCAGGTCGAACACGCGCTCCGCACTCGCCAACGCGCTCTGCAGCGAGTTGAAGGTAAACGACAGCTGCGTCATGGGTTCGGACGCCTCGTAGATAAACTGGAAGAACGCCTGGAACACGCCGACGGTCATGTGACCGGCAACCAGCATGCTGCAGCCCACCAGCGCGATCACGATCTGCGCCAAACGGCCGATAAAGCGCACCGCAGGGCCGACGGCATTGATCATAAAGTCGGCCTTGGCACTCACGCGTGCCAGCTCGCCCGAGGCCTGGTGCACCTCGGCAGAACTTTGGCGTTCGCGGTTAAACGCGCGGATCACCAGACGGCCCGAATAGCCTTCCTCGACCGCACTCGTAATCTTGGACACCCACTCCTGGCGCTCGCCCGTCACATCGTGTGTGCGGCGCGAGACGACCTTCGTCACCAGCAGCGACAGTGCCGTAAAGAACAGAAAGACGAGCGTAAGCTGCACGCTGAACACGAACATCACGCTCACAGCACCAACAACCGTGCCGATCGACACGAGCAGCTGCAGCAATCCGCGCTGCATGCTCTCGGACATCTTGTCCAGGTCGTTGGTCGCGCGGCTGACGACCTCGCCGGGACGATGCGCGTCAAAATAGGCGAGCGGCAGACGGTTGAGCTTTTGCGCGATGCGGTTGCGCAGGCGCAGATTGAGACGCTCAGCGACGCTCGACATCAAAAAGCTCTGGAGCGCATAGAACGAGGCAGCGGCAGTCCAGATCATAAAGTAGACGAAAATGGTCTTGCCGCAGTTCTCCCAGGTGATGCTGAAAGTGGTGTCGTTGGCAAACGCCACCTGAATGTGGCCCCACAGCTCATCGATCACGCGGGCGCTATATGCCGGCGCGGCGGTGTTAAAGATGACATAGAACACAATGCTCGCGAACACGATATAGAAGCGCCAATGGTCGCCGGCAGCCTCACTCCACAGGCGGCGCACCGTCGCCCAGGTATCCCGAGGCGTCTCGTCCTCGTCTTCGTCGTCCACGTCGCGCATACGCTCTGCCTCGGCGCGGGCGCGCTCGTCCTCGGCACGTTCGTTTTCCTCGTAGAGCGCTTGGCGGCGAGCCTCGCGCTCCGCCGCCTTGGCGGCTTCGTCCAGGTCGGGCGCGACGCCCGTCTCCTCGACTGTCTCTACAACCGCAGCGCCATCGACGATGCCCTGCTTCTTGAGCTCCTCGGTCATGCTACTCACCTCCCTTCATCTGCGATTCCGCGATTGCGCGGTACACCTCGCAGGTTTCCATGAGCTCGTCGTGCGTGCCTAGGCCCACGATCTCGCCGTCTTTGAGCACCACGATCTGATCGGCATGCAAAATAGTCGAGATGCGCTGGGCGATGATGAGCACCGCGGCATCGCACGTCTCGTCCTGCAGCGCATGGCGCAGTGCCGCATCGGTCTTAAAGTCCAGGGCCGAAAAACTGTCGTCGAAGATATATAGATCGGCATGCTTCATGAGTGCGCGGGCAATCGCCAGGCGCTGGCGCTGACCACCCGAGAAGTTCGTGCCGCCCTGGGCCACCGGCGTATCGAGCCCCTGGGGCTGGTCGAGCACAAAGGTGCTCTGGGCAACCTCCAGCGCATGGAGCATGTCAGCCTCAGTCGCGTCTTCGTTGCCAAAGCGCAGGTTGCTCGCCACCGTACCCGAGAACAGCCATGCCTTCTGCGGCACATAGGCGATACGCCCGCGGATGTCGTCTTGCGAAAGGTCGCGCAGATCGATGCCATTCAGGCGAATGGCGCCCTTCGTGGCATCGTGGAAGCGAAGCAAGAGCTTGGCCACCGTCGACTTGCCCGAACCCGTCGAGCCTACAATCGCCGTGGTCTGGCTACGGCGACAGGCAAAGCTCAGGTCGCACAGGGTATCCTCGTCGGCATCGTCAAAACGGAACGACATGTGGTCGAACACGGCCACCGCGTCGGCACCGTCAACAGACTCCGCCGCGCACGTGTCCAGCGTGCGCTTGCCGTCCACGATGCTCGGCTCAATCTCCAACACCTGCTGCGCACGGTTCAGGCATGCGGCGGCGCGTGGGAGCGTCAGAATCACCATCTGCGCCGTCATCACAAAGAACAGGATCAGGATCGCGTACTCCAGCACGGCCGAGATGCTACCGATTTGCATGGCGTGGACGCCCACGCGGTTGCCGCCCACCCACAGCACCGCCACCTCGGCGATATTCATCAAAAAGAAGCTGGAGCTGTCGAGACCCACAAACAGGTGGTTGACCTTGATGGCATTGGCCGCGTAATCGCTAAACACCTCGTCCAGGCGCTGCTCCTCGTGGCGCTCCTTGTTAAATGCGCGGATGACGCGCACGCCCACGATGTTCTCGCGCAGCACCACGTTCATGCGGTCGATAAAGCTCTGCAGGCGCATAAAGATCGGCGCGGCGTTGGCAACGGTAAAGACCGCCGCCACCAGCACGATCGCAACCACCACGCCCAGCAGCGTACCCATGGCGGGATCGATGAACCAAGCAAAAATGATGCCTGCCACGGCCAAGAACGGCACCGGCAGCACCAGCTGAATCGTCTGAAGGACAGCTTGCTGAATCACGTTGATGTCGTTGAGCGAGCGCGTGATCATCGAACCCGTGCCAAAGCGCTCAAAGTCGCTGGCGGACAGCTCGAGCGACTTGTCGTACACGGCATTGCGGATATCGCAGGCCACGTTGGCGGCCAGGCGCGCCGAAAGATAGCAGCCCAGCACCGTGCCGCCGCTGGCCATGCCGGTCGCGATAAGCATGTACAGGCCGTTGCGTAATATATAGTCGACATCACCCGTGGTAATACCGGTGTTGACCATGTTCGCCAGCATCGTGGGAACCAACAGCGTACCGACGTTATCTATCAGCACCGCAAACAGCGTCACCGCAATCAGACCGCGGTACGGCCTCATAAACCTCATTAAGAGTCGCATGCGTCCCCCTCGCCCTTATCGTCAGTCTCGTTCTCGGCGGCCACTTGCCGTTTAAATGCCTCGCACTCTTCGTTAAGAACATGGGAGAACTTACCGACCAAGCGCATGATCTCGCACTGTTCCCACGGCTCGAGCGCCTCGAATGCCTGTTGCTCGGCTTTTTGCGCCGGCAACGCGTAGCGCTTGGCAAACCGCACGCCTTCTTCGGTCAGTCGTACAACCTTGTTTTTACGACTGCCCTCGGCAAACTCCAACGTCGCAAGCCCTCGCGCCCTAAGCGTTTTAATCGCCGAATTGATGGTCTGTTTGCTGTAGAACCATTCACTCGTCAGCCGACTCACGGCAACGCTTCCGCCCGCTGCACTCGTGTCGACGAGCATCCAGTAGGCGCAGTCCGAAAGGCCGCAGGCGCGCGAGAACTCCGAATAGATATGGTCGAGTCCATTGAGCAACCGATCGAAGTCGACCAGCGTAACCGCACTATTCATCTATCCCACCATTCAATTGTCCGATTTTTGACCAATTATGTGTCTCTAGATTAGTCCGAGTTTTGACTATCGTCAACAGGCTCTCCGCAAATGCGTGCATTTTTATGGCCTATCGGCAGAAAAAGACCGCCGGCGCGGGGGCGGCGCCAGCGGTCACGTGAAAATCGGGTTTTATTGCCTGTTAAGCGGCGACGGCCTCATAGACCGTAGCGCCCGAGAAGCTGTCATGCAGGCTCTTGCCGGCAATCCACGGCAGCTCGACGACCTCGCAGACCGTGTTGACCAACTCAGAACAGTCAGTAAAGTGGCCCTTGTCGTTGAGGGCCTCGCAATCCTGAACACGCCAATAGCCATCGGTGTGCGTGATGTAGTACTCGTGATCGTTGATCGACACGAAAGCGCGCGTCTTGGAACGCAGCAGCTTCAGAAATCCTTCGAAATCGGTCTCGACGACATCTCCAGCCTGGAACATGATGTTACCTCCTGGCCCGGCGCCACCACGGCGCATTGATAAACGTTGGTACTCCTTTAGTAAAACCTTTATCAGAGGTTATGCGTTCGTCATTTAGGCAAGTGGTAAAAAACCGCAGGGTAGACGGGATAAAACGTTTAACCATCCCATTTGTTTGTCACATTCTGAAGGTACTTTTATGCAAACCTACTTTCCCAATTGGAATCTATCCTTTTGGCCGGGCAATTGACCGTCTATCGTTTGAGCCCGACGGGTATGAACGGGGCATCTGCAACGCCACCGCAAGGAGACACCATGGAGACTATCGAAGCACTCATTCACCGCCGCAGCTGCCGCAACTACAGCGATCGTCCCGTCGAGGCCGAAAAGCTTGCACGTATTATCGAAGCCGGCCAATATGCACCGAGCGGCATGGGCCGCCAGCCGGTGACGTTTGTCGCCGTCACCGACCCCGCGACCGTCGAGCGTCTCTCGCAGCTCAACGCGCAAGTCATGGGCAGCAACAGCGACCCCTTCTATGGCGCCAAGACCGTTGTGGTGGTGCTGGTTGACCGCAGCGTGCCCACACATCTGGAAGACGGCTCGCTCGCCATGGGCAACCTGCTCAACGCTGCCTATGCGCTGGGCGTTGATTCGTGCTGGATTCATCGCGCCCACGAGGTTTTCGATTCGCCCGAGGGCCTGGAGCTACTGGCCAGTTGGGGTCTACCCGCCGACGGCAGCCTGCGCGGTGTCGGTCACTGCATTCTGGGCTATGCCGAGGACACGCTGCCCGAGCCCAAACCCCGCCGCGACAACGTGGTCTACGTAAGGTAATTAGTTCCGCCATTCTACCGAACGGCGGGCTCGTTGACGCTGCGCGGGCCGCATTCACGCCAATCTGACGTTCAATTTCGAGGGCGCGACCAGAAGGTCAGCGCCCTCTCATTTCACGTCACCTTGGCGCAAATGCGGCTCGCTCGCTTTTGGCGACTGACATCGAATGAGCCACTGTCTTGGGCAGCTAAAAAAGCCCCGTCCCAAATTAGCTGCCCCACTCGCAACTTATCCCGCCGATGGAGTTATTGCCGTTTCGCTCGTCTGATTCGCATCGACGTCGTCGCCTTGCTTGTCTTCGTCCTTTTGCACATCGGCGATGGTGGAGGCCGCCGCAACGATACCGCGCTGGGGCGCGACGCTCGTCTGGGCCTGAGCGCCCTCGACAACTTCTGTACCTACATGCGCGAGCTCGGGCGATTTAAACATTGCGTCCAAGTTGGCGCCACCGCCGGCATATCCGAGCGCAGCGAGCGCGATGACGATCACTGCAACGGCGGCCACGATCGGCACGTAGCGATGCCAGCCGGCGGGATTGAGCCCGCTGCGGCGAGCCGCCCCGCGGCTGATGTAGCCGAGCGTTCCGTCGTGCTTGAGCTTTGAGCCCACCACGCGTTTGCGGCCCCACAGCGAGGACTCTGCCTGCATTGCCAAGCGGGCGCTTGCCGAAGGATAGCCGTATTTAGTGCGCTTGAACGAGCCATCAAACCCCGAGGCGTGTTTGCCCCACGTCACCGATGTTGTGCGTCGGTTGACCGGCGCGGCACTCCGCCTTCTGCGGCTCGGTTTTGAAGTCTCAGCCATATGCCCTCGCACGCCGTAACCAAATCGAAACAATAACGCTTTGGACTGTAGCACACGCGTCGCGTGCGGTCACGGGCGCCTCGCTCAACGGTCATCGTCCTTCAGCAAGCGCCACAGCGTTGTACGGCTTATGCCCAGCACCTCCGCCGCACGGGTTCGGTTGCCGTGGAGATGGTCTACAACCAGATGCGCGATATCTCGCTCGGTATCGGCCAGCGGTCGCAGGATATACAGGTCACTTTCAAGCGTCGGGGCGCCAAAGGTTGCGGTCTTAATCACGTCCTCTTGGGCGAACACTTCCTCCGCCACAGCGCGGTCCACCGTGCCCGTCCCCACCAATATATACAGTCGTTCCGAGACCTCGCGGAGCTGCAGATAGTTGCGCGGCCAGCGGTAAGCATCGAGCGTCTTCGTCGCCGCGGCAGACAGCGTGGGCGCTGCCGTCCCAAATGCATCAGCGAGATATTCCAAATAGCGCGCGACCTTCGTCGACGCGGCTCCCTGCTCGGCGATTGCCGGCGCGACGCTCACCGCACAGGCGAAGCGCTCGGTCACAAAGGCGGCTTGATCACTTTCGCCGCCGCCCGGCATGTCATTCGCCGTCAGCACCACATGGCAGCGCGTCGCCAACGCGGTGTCGGTCATCGTGGAGACCAGCTCGCGGAGGCGCTGGGGGCCAACCGCATTCCAGCCCTCAATGCAAAGGGTCAGCCCCGTTTGGAACAGCGGCGATTCGGAGCTTTTGAGCACATGGCGCCAACCGCGATCGGTGAGTTCATCGAGCGCGACGGAAACAAAGGGCTGATCGACAAAAGGGCCATCCAGATAGAGGCGCTTGGCAATCTCGACCTGACCCGCTCCCAGCTCGCCCTCGAGCATAAGGGGCACGCCGCGCGCATAGCTCTCGGTAACCGGTACAGCCACCGAGGCCGCCCCCTCAACGATGCCGTACGCGCTCGATTCATAGCGGACCTCAACTTCGTCGGCGTTGAGCCACTCGATGCCCGCATGCGCCGCGGCGCCGCGCACCTCGCGGACCACAACGACCCAAAGCCTCCCGCCCTCTTTGTCGGTGGGGCGAACGGTCAGGCTCAGGCGCGTACCCTCACGCCCCATAACCAGACGCGCGCCGTCTCCTATACGGTCGAGACGCTCAGCGACAAAAGCCGCCACATCCCGCTCAAGCGCCGCGTCATTCATGGTCGAGATCGCGACGTCCCCACGCGCATCGATTGCCAATGCCGAGGCCCCGACAGCAGCTAGGGCATCGGTCAAGATGTTCAGCTTAGCATTGCTATCCATGATTTGCCCCTGTCCGCGGCGACGTGCAACCGCCGACGGTCGCACGACCGAGTGTTTCAAAATTGAACGATATTGCTCACCAAACACTATAGGGCAGAAAGCGCCGTCCTGCGAGTATAGGTGTTGCCCCGCATCGCCATCCTGGCGGGGCGATAAGAGCTCTTCGGGACTTATAAACCTGCGGACAAGCCATACCCGCAAGAGCTCCTATCGCTCCACCGAAGGCTTGCGCTCACCGGCAGCCAGCACGCGAATAAGCTACTTCTCTACCAGATTCCCAGCACGTGCTGCATTCCCAAACTCATGCACGCAATGCCAATCCAGCAGCAAAAGCCCAACGCGATGGGCTTGCCGCCCTTTTTGACCAGCTCGACGATATCGGTATTAAAACCAATAGCCGCCATGGCCATCACAATAAAGAACTTCGACAGCTCCTTGATGGGCGCCGTGATGGACGCGGGAAGCTGAAGCACCGTGGTGATCACGCTCGCCAGCACAAAGAACAGCACAAACATGGGAAACGCACGTTTAAGCGAGAACGTGCTTTTGGCGTCACCGCCGGCCTTGCGTGCCAGATGCATCTGCCAGCATGCGAGGACCAGCGTGATGGGAATAATGGCCAGCGTCCTGGTGAGCTTGACCACTGTGGCGCTCTCGAGCACATTGGCGCCGGGATGCATGCTGTCCCAGGCGCTCGCCGCAGCCGTTACCGACGAGGTGTCGTTGATGGCGGTGCCGGCAAACAGGCCAAAGCCCTCGTTGGTCAGCCCGAGCATGCCGCCGAGCGTCGGAAACACGAGCGCCGCGATAACGTTAAACAGGAAGATGACCGAAATGGCCTGGGCAATCTCGCGATCGTCGGCATCGATGACGGGCGCGGTCGCAGCGATGGCCGAACCGCCGCAAATCGACGAACCCACACCCACAAGCGTCGCGATCTTACCCGGTACGTTCATGACGCGGCAGAGCACAAAGGCGATGACAAGCGAGGTCGAGATCGTCGCCACGATAATCGGCAGCGACTGGGCGCCCTTGGACAGAATCTGGGAGAGGTTCATGCCAAAGCCAAGCAGGATAACCGCGTACTGCAAGACTTTTTTGGACGTATAGGTGACGCCGGCGGCGAGCTGTTCGCGACGCTTCCTGGGAAAGACGAGCGCCAGGACCATGCCAAAGAGGATGGCAAATACCGGACCGCCGACCACCTCAATTTGTTTGCCGAGCAACGTCGCGGGAATGGCAATGATCAGGCAGAACAAGACGCCTTTCCAGCGCTCGCGAACGATATTTGCCAGTTGCATATGGGATTCCTTCTTTCTATTTCACGTTTGCGACGGCTTATGATACGGCAACATTGAGCACAGCCTTGCGCAAACACAGACTAAGATGCCGCAATAGTTCTCAGGCAACAGCCGAATTGCCCACCGCGGAGAGCTGATTCGCGGCATAATTAACAACTGACATATGAGTTTGATAGAACAGTTGCGAGGCGCTATGGAAGAATCGATGCACGTCGGCGAGCAGGAAACGAGCCTACAGGACCAGTCCTACCACACCATTCGACGCAAAATCGTCTACCTGGACTACAAGCCGGGCGAAAAGCTGGGCGTCAAGCAACTTTGCGACGACCTAGATATGGGGCGCACCCCTGTGCGCGAGGCTTTGGTTCGTTTGGCGCAGGAAGGCCTGGTGCGCACCGTGCCCCAGAGCGGTACCTACGTCTCGCCCATCAACCTCACCCTTGCCGAGAGTGCCTGTTACATCCGCGAGCATCTGGAAAAGCAGGTGATTGTGGAGTGCTGTGCGCGCGCCACGTCGGCCGGCATCGAGCAGCTCGACCGCGCCATCGTGCTGCAGGAAAAGGCCATGGCCGAAGAGGATCGCATCGGCTTCTTTTTGAGCGACAACCTCATGCATCACATGATTTTTAGCATCGCATGTCGCAGCACCGTGTGGTCGTGGCTCGAAGAGACCAATGCCGACCTGGAGCGCTTCCGCTGGCTGCGCGCCGCCACGCAGGTTCTCGACAATCAGGACATCGTGAACGAGCACAAGCAGATTCGCCGCGCTATCGCCGGTCGCGACCCCATCGAAGCGAGCTTTTTGGTCAGCAAGCACCTGCATATGATGTTCCGCAACCAGACCGAGGTTCTGGACCAGTTCCCCGAGTACTTCGAGACCAGCAAGCTCCGCTAACCTGCCAAATAGGGACAGGTTCATTTTGGCAGGTTTTATCTGGGCAAATGAAACAAGGCCCGGCTCCGCTGCAACGGAGCCGGGCCTTGGTCGCCAGAATGGCGGAACCAACTACTCCACGGTAACGCTCTTTGCCAGGTTGCGGGGCTGGTCGACGTCGCAGCCGCGCAGGATGGCAACCTCGCGGGCGAGCAGCTGCAGCGGGACGCTCGCCGTGATGGGGCTGAACACGTCGCGGACGGCCGGCACGCGAATGATGCAGTCGGCAATCTTGTTGATTTCCTCGTCGCCCTCGGTAGCAACGACGATGACCTTGGCGCCGCGCGCCTTGCACTCCATGAGGTTCGACACGGTCTTGTCGTAGGTGGCACTCTTGGTGGCCACGGCGATGACAGGGAAGCCCGGGTCGATCAAGGCAATGGGGCCGTGCTTCATCTCGCCGGCGGCGTAGGCCTCGGCGTGCAGGTAGCTGACCTCTTTGAGCTTAAGCGCGCCCTCGTAGGAAATAGCGGCACCCATGCCACGGCCCACGAACAGCGCCGACTGCGCGTCCTTGCACAGCAGGGCGGCCTCATGAACGGCCTCGGTTTGGGTATCCAAAATCCACTGGATCTGCTCGGCCGTATCGGAAAGCTCGCGGAACAGCATGCGCGCCTGCTTGGTGGTCAAGCGGTACTTGACCTGCGCCAGCAGCAGGGCCAAAAGCGTAAGGCTCACGACCTGGCCGATGAAGCTCTTGGTCGAGGCGACCGCGATCTCCTTGTTGGCCTTGGTGTAGATGACGCCGTCGCTCTCACGCGCCACGGGGCTGCCCACCACGTTGGTGATGCCGAAGACCTTGGCACCCTTGATGCGCGCGTCGCGAATGGCGGCAAGGGTATCGGCCGTCTCGCCCGACTGGGACACGGCCACGACGAGCGTCGTCGGCGTGATGATGGGGTTGCGATAGCGGAACTCGCTGGCCGCCTCCACCTCGGTGGGGATGCGAGCCCAGCCCTCAATGAGATTCTTGGCAATGAGGCCAGCGTGATAGCTGGTGCCGCAAGCGATCACGTAGACGCGGTCGATGTCGTTGAGTTCCTCGAGCGAAAGGCCCAGCTCGTCGATGTCGAGCTCGCCGGCCGGCGTCATACGACCAACCAGCGTGTCGCGCACAACGCGCGGCTGCTCGTGAATCTCCTTGAGCATAAAGTCGGGATAACCGCCCTTTTCTGCCATATCCAGGTCCCAGTCGATGTGGGTGACCTTGGGCTCGATAACGTTGCCGGCCTCGTCGGTGTACTCGACGCCTGCGGGCGTGAGCTTGGCAAACTGACCGTCCTCGAGCACCACGACATCGCGGGTGGCGTCGATGAGCGCGATGACATCGGAGGCGACATAGGCACCGGTCTCGCCCGCGCCGACCACGATCGGGGAATCCTTGCGGGCCACGGCGATCACGCCGGGCTCGTCAGCGCACACGGCGGCCAGACCATAGGCACCGACCACGTGGGTGCAAGCCTCGCGCACGGAGGCCATCAGGTCGTGCGTCTCGGCATAAGCCTCTTCGATCAGATGCGCGAAGACCTCGGTGTCGGTCTCGCTCTTAAAGTGATGGCCGCGACCCTCCAGCTCCTCGCGCAGCTCGGCGAAGTTCTCGATGATGCCGTTGTGGACGATGGCGATACGACCGTCGCAGCTGGTGTGGGGGTGAGCGTTAACGACGGAGGGCTTGCCGTGGGTGGCCCAACGGGTGTGGCCGATACCGCAGGTAGCGTCGCTGTCGATGTTGGAAAGCTCGCTCTCCAGGCCCGCGACCTTGCCCACGCGGCGGATGACGTCGAGGTGCGCCGCGGCGCCCTCGCCCACCTCGAGCGCGACGCCCGAGGAGTCATAGCCGCGATACTCCATACGCTTGAGGCCCGTGACCAGGATGTTCTTTGCAATATCAGAGCCGGTGTAGCCGACAATTCCGCACATAGGATAAATCCCTTCGTCCGCTTGACTGCAAAACGTCCACGCACAGGGGGCGCTGAGACGCATAACGTTCGAGTATTGTACTCACGCAAACGCAAGCTGATATACCAGAAGTGGTATCTCAACTTAGATACCACCCGATGCACACACGTCCAGCCGGTCCAAACCACCACAAAGGTACCTGCCCCCTTCGTGGTGGTCACGCTGGCAACGGCGTTTCCCCAGATAAAACCTGCCAAAATAAACCTGTCCCTTTTTGGTAGGTTTGGGATGCTACAATCTGCCTTGTACTTGAAACGCATCAAAGGGGCCGCTATGGCAAAGGTAAAAATCAGCGACGTCGCGCGCGAGGCTGGGGTTTCGTTGGGCACGGTTTCCAACGCGCTCAACCACCCCGAAAAGCTGCGCCCCGAGACCCTCAAGCTCATCAACGAGACCATCAATCGCCTTGGCTACCTGCCCAACCAAAGCGCCCGTCAGCTCGCGGGCGGCGCCACCAAGTCCTTTGGCCTGGTGCTCCCCCGTCTCGATCACGGCTTTTCGCTCCAAATCGCCAGCGGCGCCCACAACGAGGCCCGCAAGCACGGCTATGACTTGCTCATCGCCAACGCCGATAACGACGATATTCTCGAGGACCATTACCTGCGCTATTTTATGGGCACGCAGATGTCCGGCGTCATGGTTCAGCCCATGGCATCCCCCGACTGGCACCCCGCCATGACCAAGATGCCCGTACCGATCGTCCATCTGGACATCCACTGTTCCGAGCCCGGCTACTACGTAGCGGCCGACAACGAGGCCCAGGGTCGCATCATTGCCGAACTCGCCATCGCCCGCGGTGCGCACCATATTGTCGTCGTCGGCCGAGCAGCATTTATGCAGCTCACCCTACGCGTGCTTGGCATTCACAAGGCCCTCGCTCTGCACCCCGATATCAAGATCGAAGTCATCGACGCCGGCGAATGGAACACGGCAGCCGACGGCTATGGTATCGGCAACCAAATCGCCGAGCGCCCCGCCGACGAACGCCCCGATTTTGTCGTCGGTCTAACCGACGTGCTGGCCTCGGGTGTCGTTTCGGCACTGGTCGACAAGGGCATCTCTGTCCCCGGGCAAGTACGCGTAGCAGGCTGCGATGGCAACCCGCTCGCTTGGAGCGGATCGGTTCCGCTCACTACGGTAGCGCCCCCGGGCTATGAGATTGGCCGCAAGGGCGTTCAATTGCTCATGGAGCAAATCGAGAACAAGGTCCCGACAAAGACCAAGCATATCCACGTCAGCTCTGCCGCGCGCACCGTCACCGCGGTCACGGCCATCGAGGACATCAACCGCCAAGAACTCGTGCGGCCGTTCCTACTGGAACGCGCCAGCACCCAGGCAAGCAGCCAGACCGACGCCACGGCTATCAACCTCGGTGCGTATCTATAGCACGCCCGCGAGTATGCTAAGTCGCCGCTTAAGCAAAAGGGGCCCGACCATTGCCGGGCCCCTTTTGCTTAAGCGCAAACGTGAGCAACCGCTCGTTTTAACGCCGCAATTTTCTAGCGCACAGCCTTGATTGCCGCCGCCAGGTCGAACAACGTATCGAGCACGGCCTCGCAGCCATCCACCACGTCCTGCGGCAGCGGCACGATATCGGGGACGGCAAAGACATGGCAGCCGGCCGTGATGCCCGAGACGCAGCCGTTGCGCGAATCCTCGACCACGGCACATTCCTCGGGAGCAAAGCCCGCGCGCTCGCAGGCGAGCAGATACATCTCGGGGTCGGGCTTGCCGTGCACGACGTCCTCGCCACACGTTACCGTTTCAAACTTGCCAAAAAGACCGACCATCTTAAGGTTGCGCTCGGCCGTAACGAGGCGCGACGACGTCGCTAGACCCACGTGATAGCCCGCAGCCAGCAGCTCGTCTAGGCACTCGGCGGCACCGGCCTTAAGTTCCAGTTCGGTCTTGACCATCTCGTCGCGAATCTCCTTGTGGCGACGATAGATCGCCTCGGTGGTTTCATGGCTGCCGTAATGCTTATCAAGGATGTCCATGACATCGGGCAGCGTGCGGCCGATAAACTGATGGATCAGCGCTTCATCAATCGCGAGCCCCAGCTCAGCGGCGCCTGCCTTCCAGGCCTTAATCCCCAAACGCTCGGTATCGACCAGCGTTCCATCCATGTCAAAAATAACAGCCTTGATCATATCGGTCCCCCATCGACTCTCGCTGTCGCGTTGCTGCAACTCTACCGCATTTGGCAACTTGTATATAACGTATATGCCATATTGCACTTTCGTTACACAGATAGAAGTCTTATGGCAAGTAACGCATTAGGATTATAGTTTTCGATCGAGTACTCAACGATAAGGAACGTTTCATGATTTTAGACACCACGGCACCCGCAGAGGAGCTTCAAGACAAGCTATCGGCGCTCGAACAGCTGCTTTTGGCATACGGGCGCGTGGCTATCGGGTTTTCCGGTGGCGTCGACAGCAGCTTTTTGGCCGCCGTATGCGCCCGCATCATGCCTACCAATACCCTCCTCGTCCATCTCACCACGCCGCTCATCGGCACGCCCGAGCAGGCTTCGTTTGAGCAGTCCGTTGATGGGCAGGCCAATGAGGGGCCGCATTTTAAGCTCCCCGTGCTCAATCTTTCGGTGGATCAGCTGCAGCTCCCCAAAGTAGCCTGCAACGATACTAATCGCTGCTACCACTGCAAGCACGCCGGCTTTACCGCCATCGTCAACCACGCCAAGTCGCTCGGCTTTCCCACCGTCATCGATGGCAGCAATGCAAGCGATCGCGGTGACTACCGCCCCGGCATGCGTGCGGCAGAAGAGCTCGGCGTACGCTCACCCCTTATGGAGGTCGGCTTTACCAAGGACGAAGAGCGCGAGCTGCTGCGCGCATGGGGCTATCCCGTTTGGAACCTGCCGGCGGGAGCATGTCTTGCCACCCGCGTCCCCACGGGCGAGGAGCTTACACGCGAGAAGGTCGATTTAATCCGCGCCTGCGAGGATTACCTGCACGATCTTGATCTGGCACAGGTACGCGCGCGCTTGGTCGGCGGCTGCATGCATATCGAGGCCGCACCCGCAGATGTCGCCAAGATTGCTGCCCTCGGTGGCAACGCCGTCGACGACAAGGGCAAGACCCCGCTGCCCGCCGCCATCGAGTCCGCGCTGCGCGAGCTGGGCTGCGACCATATCTCCCCCGAGGTCACCCCCTACATTCACGGCAACATGAACCTTTAGGTTACGCCGTTTTACAAACGGCGTAACTGCTCGGCGCTGCACGGGCTCCGGGCACGGCAATCTGACGTTCAACTTCACGGGCGCGACCAAAAGGTCAGCGCCCGCTTGTTTCACGTCACCTTACCGCACCCGGAGACCGCTCGCTCGCATATGCTCAACCTGCACTGCGTTAACTGACCCGCCAATAAGGGACAGGTTTATTTTGGCAGGTTTTATCTGGGGAAATATCGCGAGGCAGTCGCCCCCCCCCTAGCACCCATCTCACTTCGAGAGACACAAGAGGGGCGACTCGGCTGCATCTACTTCTTCCGATAGCGGCGGTTGCGGCTCGTCGATGAACCCATTACTTCGATGAGTCCTTTATCCGCCATTTTTGGCAGATGGTAGCGGACGGACGAAATTTTGACCCCCGATGCAACCGCTATTTCTCGCGCCGTCATATCCACTTCGGCTCTGAGAGCCTCCAGGATCCTATCCGCTGTCGAAGCTGACGATTCTCTGCTCATATCGATAATCTCAAACGTGTCTTTGCCACATTTTGACAGGACATGTTTATCGACAAGATTCCCGCAGATCAGGCGAATGTCATCCGAATCCCACTTCAGGGCCTCTCGTATTTTTTGAACATCGCATACGCACCCATGCTCCCGCATAAACATGAGCAATGTTTCCTCGCGATCCGTCAGCTCGGTGCCCACATGGCTCTGAATCCACGTGCGGTTTTCAGCAAGCTCCGCCCCGTGCCGGGAAAGCAGCACCGTAAACGAATCGGCCTTAACGATAAATTTCGGCCTTCCAAGCGAACGAGACTCCATCTCGCGAATCATAGCCGGGATACCAGATCCCTGGCTTTCTGCAACGGGCCCCTCGGCATGCTCTAACGGCGTCGCCCCCATTAGGCTCATGAGCTTTGGGTTTCGGCAGCGCGATTCCCCGTCTGCAAGATTGTCCACCGTCTTTCCGCCCCAAAGCCCACCGGGGTTTTTGATCTCTATTCTGTCTGGATAGATATCGACACTCACGGCCTGCCCCACAAACATGGGCGAATATTCTCGATGGATGCAGGCGTTTGCCAAGGCCTCGCGCAAAACCTCCTGGGGAACTTCCCAATCTTCCCTTCTGCCAGCGCCTTGCACTATCGCCGCTTTGCGCAAGTTCCGTCCAATCGCGACAAGGGCATCTTCGATGCAAGCCGGAATCGGGCCATCGCACAACTGGCGGTCAATAAACCGGGGTTGCCC
The DNA here is from genome assembly GCF_040097075.1 of Collinsella sp. CLA-SR-H006. NCBI lineage: Bacteria > Bacillati > Actinomycetota > Coriobacteriia > Coriobacteriales > Coriobacteriaceae > Collinsella > Collinsella sp. CLA-SR-H006. The sequence goes on from NZ_JBBNPD010000008.1 coordinate 94,370, forward strand.
GGGTGCAGATTTTTCCACATCGGAATGAACGGCGACATCAATCATGAGTTTGGGATAGAACTGCTGGGGGTAAATTCCCGCCGACAGAAGCCCTGCGAGCTTCACCGCACCATCCTTTGTAGTGATATTGAGTCTGACCAGCTGCTTTTCCAGCGTATCGGCCCCGCGCAAAACGCGGGGGGTCTGCAGCCGGCGATTTGCGATAATAGACCGCACGACATCTGGATCCAAATCCTCGACTGTTGCCTCCGAAACCACCGTGCCGTCTGCATCGCTCGGAAGCAACGCACTCTGCAGCTCATATAGCTCAGCGGGTGACATCTTGATATCTTTATCATCCACGCGCTTGTAGCTACCGTTCTGCACGCCGCGCGCGCCGATATAGCAAGGCTTCGCTTTAAGCTCAAGTTCAAAGATGCGCACCAGAAGCACCTGGAGCCCGTCGACCTCGCCTCGATCAAGCTCGTACCGTGGCGCATGGGTCACCACTGCCGCTGAGCCTCCGTCTCCGATACCCGAAACAAACTGATCGCGCACCCTATCGATAGCAAAGTTAGCCGAAGGAACAAATCCTTCGGCTTCGTTTAGGCCCAAAATAATGAGCCCACCCGCAGTGTTCGCAAAAGCGCTCACTGTCTCCCATACGTCTGCGCTCAATTTATTCGTGCAGGCTTTAACTTCTACCGATGCGTCATCAGTCCCCCGCCTGCGAAGGCGCTCAACGATAAGGCCAAGAGGTTCATCCAGCAGCATTGGCATTCCGTCTCTCTAAAACGATAGATTTATCTCTCTAAAGTATAGTATATCTCTCTAACTTTAGAGAGATAAGCACCTTATTTTAGAGAGACATTTAGAGAGATGTATCGAATTCACTGTTAGATAGCCCAATGTTATCTCTTTAACTGGCTTTCTCTTTAGAGAGACAATTAGAGAGACGAGCGCGACCTCTCTAATCAAGGGCACCACTCTTTAAGGTGCACACTCCCTAACCGTGCCCTAAGTTGCGGTGAAATAGTCCCCCGATTAACCTGCCAAAAAGGGACAGGTTTATTTTGGCGGGTTTTATCTGGGGAGACGCAAAATAGCCCCACATACACAACCACCGCAGCTCCATATGAGGCAAATGAATCAGTAGCGTCTATCCCAAATCTTGAGTATTTGTTCGACAGAACGGCCCCTGCCGGCTCCTGCTAGACTGGTAGATTCCCAACCGTCCATCCAGGAGCCGCAATGTCGCGCAAGTCCGCCTACAAGCAAGTACTTTCCATCGGCGCCGCCGTGGTGCTGGGGTTTGCGCTGTTCACAGGGTCGCTCGACGGAGCGCCCAAGTTGTTGTCGCCGCAAAGTGATGAACAGGCGGCAGCTCTGGCCGAAAAACAAAACGAAAGTCCCAGCCGCACCGACGACGAGGCGGACCTGGTCGATCGGCTCGAATCAGGAACGGCGAGCTCCCCGGACCCTCAAAACAGCCAGGACTCTGGCGATGGCTCCGATTCCGCCACAACCGACACCGGCGACGGCGCTTCCGCGGACAGCGCCGCCACCCCCATCGACGAGGTCGAAAACCCCGACCTCAACCGCGCCCGCGGTGTTTATCTCAGCAGCATTCCCGACTACGCCGGCAACCCCTACGTTGCCCTGCGCGCCGACAGCACGCACCCGCTCGGCACACCATCATTCACGCTCGATGAATACGAGCGCGCTACAGAAGAGGGTTGCTTTAAGAAGTTCTCCAAGCTTGACAGCCTGGGCCGCACCCGCAAAGCGCTCGCCTGCGTGGGCCCCGAATCACTCGGTCAAGGCGAGCGCGGCGATATCTCGCGTATCCATCCCGCTGGATGGCGCCAGCAGCGCTACGACTTTATTCCGGGCCAGAGCCTCTACAACCGCTGCCATCTCATCGCCTGGTCGCTCTGCGGCGAAAACGCCAACCGCAAGAATCTCCTCACCGGCACGCGTTATCTCAACGAGACAGGCATGCTGCCGTTTGAGGAGCAGATTCTCGACTACATCCGCGAGACGGGCAACCACGTGCTCTATCGCGTCACACCCATGTATAACGAAGAGGAACTTGTCTGCCGCGGCGTGCGCCTTGAGGCGCAATCGGTCGAGGACCACGGCAAGACCCTCTGCTTCCACGTGTACTGCTACAACCTGCAGCCGCACGTGCAGATCGACTACGCCACCGGCCGCAACCAGGCATCCGGAGACTAGTGCCGACCGCACCGCCCGTAACCCAAAAATGATTCGTTTTCCTCCGTCCCCATGGGATCAAAAAAGGCCGCCCTGGATTACCCAGGGCGGCCTTTTCGTCAGCGTCCACATTGCAGGCAACGCCACACGCTACTTGGCGCGACCCTCCTCATAGCGCTCGACCAGCTTGGCCTGAACGTCATAGGGAACCTGCTCATAGCCAGCGGGCTTCATGGTAAAGTCACCCGTGCCGCGCGTGATAGAGCGCAGGCGCGTCGAGTAATCCGTCAACTCGGCCAGCGGCGCCTGGGCGATGACCACGGTGTCGCCGCGCTCATCGGTCTCCATGCCCGTCACGCGACCGCGCGATGCCGAGATGTCGCCCATCACGGCGCCGGCGTAGCTCTCGGGGATAGTCACCGTGATTTCCTCGATGGGCTCCAGCACCACCGGGTCGGCATCGGCGCATGCCTTGCGCAGGCCGATGCGAGCCGCCGCGCGGAACGCCATCTCGTTGGAGTCGACGCTGTGATACGAGCCGTCGTACACAGCCACGCGAATGCCCGTGAGCGGGTAGCCGGCAATGATGCCGTCCTTCATGGTCTCCTGGACGCCCTTGTCCACGGCGGGAATCAGCGAGCGCGGAATGCGGCCACCCACGACCTCGTCCACAAACTCGTAGCCGTCGCTCGTGCCGTCGGGCCCAATGAGCGGCTCCACGCGCAGCCAGCAGTCGCCGTACTGACCGGCACCACCGGTCTGCTTCTTGTGGCGGCCCTGGGCGCTCGCCGTGCGGCGGATGGTCTCGCGATACGGAATGCGGATCGGCACGCTCTTGGCCACGACCTTGGTACGGTCCTCCAAACGGTTGAGCAGCACCGAAACCTGCGCCTCACCCACGGCGGAGATAATGGTCTGGCCGGTCTCCTCGTCACGATCGATGCTCATGGTCGGATCGGCCTTGCAGGCCTTCTCGATAAACGTGTAGAGCTTCTCTTCGTCCCCGCGATTCTCGGCCTCGATGGCAATGCGGTACTGCGAGTTGGGGAACTTAAACGCCGCAGCCTCGACCTTGCCGGTAATCGAGAGCGTATCGCCCGTCTCGGCCGCCAGCTTGGGTGCCACGATAATGTCGCCGGCATAGGCGTGACCGACCTCGGTCATGTCGCGGCCGCACATCACATACAGGTGAGCCAGACGGTCGCCCTTGCGCGTGCGCGCGTTGACCAGCTCAAGGCCCGGCTCAAGCGTACCCGTCAGCACCTTGATAAAGCTGATGCGACCCTGCTGCGGATCGGCCAGGGTCTTAAACACAAACGCCACCGGACGATCATCGTCGCTTGAAATCTTGAGCGAATCGCCGTCGATAAGCGGCATCTCGCCGTAGTCGGTCGGCGCCGGGAAGTATGTGGCGATGTCGTCCATCAGCGAGTTGACGCCCTGCTCCTTAATGCAATCGCCCGCAAAGACCGGCACAAAGATGCGCTCGGCAATCGCCTTCGACAGCAAGCCCTCAAGCTCCTCCTGCGTCAGCGTCTCCTCGCCTTCCAGGTACTTCATCATCAGCTCATCGTCGGCCTCGGCCACCAGCTCGCACAGATGGTCATGGGCCTCCTCGGCCTGGGCACGATACTCCTCGGGAATCTCCGACTCAACGGCTTCGGTGCCGTTGCAATGGCGCGCCTTCATGCGCACCAGGTCGATGATGCCGTCAAAGTCCTCGCCCTCGCCCCAGGGAAGGGTCACGGCGCCCAGGCGCGTGCCAAAGCGCTCTTGCAGCAGGTCCATCGTGGTCGCAAAGCTGGCCTCGGAGCGCGACAGGCGGTTTACGAACACCGCACGCGCCAGACGCAGGTCCTCGGCGGCATACCAGAGCTTAACCGTCGTAGGCTGTGGGCCGGCCTCGGCGTCGACCACAAACAGAGCCGTCTCGCAGACGCTCATCGCGGCAAAGGCGTCGCCGATAAAATCGGGGTAGCACGGGGCATCGAGCACATTGATGCGCGCGCCCTTCCAGTCGATCGGCGCGATGGTCGTCGAGATGGAAAACGCACGCTTAACCTCTTCGGGGTCATAGTCGAGCGTGGGCTTGGTGCCGTCGTGGCCGCCCAGGCGGGCGGTCTTGCCGGAAAGGTGGAGCATGGCTTCGGCGAGTGAAGTCTTGCCCACCCCGCCTTGGCCTACGAGCACCACGTTCCTTACGTTACCGGTCTTGGGAGCACCCATGATGACCTCCTTGCAGGGCCGCGCGCAATGCGCGGCGCCAACGGGGAGAGTTCGCGGTCGGTGCCATCCCGGGAGCAGCATGGTCGGCAGCCGAGCCGACTCACCCTCCAAATGTCCTATGCCACCACCCTACCCTCACGGGCGACCGTCCATGCACACCTTTCGGCACACGTATGAATACAGGCGGCGAGAGGAAGAGACAAGCTTGTGAGGCGATTATTGAACCCCGTCGATGCAAACAAAAAGCCGCCACAGACCGTAAGACCTGCGGCGACTTCGCCTCAATTAATAGTTGAGTAAATAGCTGAGCCTACCCCTCGATACGACTCAAGAACTCACGGGTACGCTGCTCGCGCGGATGGTCGATGACCTGCTCGGCAGGACCCTCCTCGACAATACGGCCGCCGTCCATAAAGACCACGCGGTCGGCAACATCGCGCGCAAACTGCATTGCGTGGGTCACAATCACCATCGTCATATTCTGCGCGGCAAGGTCTTTAATGACACGCAGCACCTCGGCCGTCAGCTCGGGATCGAGTGCCGAGGTCGGCTCGTCAAAGAACAGGATCTCCGGATCGAGCGCCAAGGCGCGGGCAATACTCACGCGCTGCTGCTGACCGCCCGAAAGCTCGCAGGGCACCTTGCTCTCGTTACCCGTAAGCCCCATCTGTGCAATAAGCTCGTGTGCGCAGGCCTCCGCCTGCTCGCGCGGGCGCTTAAGCACGCGGATCGGCGCGTCGATGATGTTTTTCATCACGGTATAGTGCGGGAACAGGTTGTAATTTTGGAACACCAGGCCGAATCGCGAGCGCGCCTGTTTGGGCACATCGCCCTTCGCATAGACCGCGCCCGAACCCGCATCCGTCGCAACGGCAAGGTCGCCAAACGAGAGTGAGCCTCCGTCGAGTGTCTCGAGCAGCGTGGCACACCGCAGCAGCGTGGACTTGCCGCCACCCGAAGGCCCGATAATCGCCACGACCTCGCCACGCTTCACCTCAAGCGAGATATCCTTGAGCACCTCATTGCCGCCAAACGCCTTACGCGCGCTTTCGATTTTCATCACTGAGTTAGTCATGATAATAGTCCAGCTTCTTTTCGGCGGCGCCCAGCAGCATCTCGACCACAAAGTTAAAGATCCAGTAGATCAGCGCCGCGATCGCAAACGGCACCATGCTCACCTGCGAGGCGACCAGCGCCTTGGCCGTCGAGAACATCTCACCCACGCCAATGGCAAACGCCAGCGACGTGTCCTTGACCAGCGTGATGATCTCGTTGCCCATCGCCGGCAGAATACGCTTGGCGACCTGCGGCATCACGATATACAGAAACGTCTGCATGCGCGAATAGCCCAGCACCTCGGCTGCCTCGTATTGACCGCGCGGAATGGACTGCAGGCCCGAGCGATAGATCTCGGCAAAGTAACCGGCGTAGTTGATGATGAACGCCACGACGCACGCCGTCCACTTGGAATCGGGCGTGAGCGAAATGCCAAACACGTAGTACGGGGCAAAGTAGATGGCAAACATCTGCAGCATGAGCGGCGTACCGCGCATGACCGAGATATAGATGCGCGCAATCCAGCGAAGCGGCGCGATTTTGCTCATGCGCATAAACGCCACGGGGATTCCCAGCGGAATCGACCCCAGCAGCGTCAGCACAAACAACTGCAAACTGACCAAGAATCCCTGGCCAAGCATCTGCATCATGACCTGAATAGACAACCCAAGCTCTCTTTCACAGTAACGGAACGGCGAACCCAATGCTAAAGCGGGTTTTCCAGGTGCCCGAGTTTGCCGTGAAAGAGGAGCGCCGCGTACTAAATGTACGCAAGCGACGGTTTGAACGGCAAAATCGGGTGCCTGGGAAAGCCGCTATTTGAGAACCCAGTTGTCGAAGGAAAGACCATAGCTTGAATACTTGTCGCACAGGTCCTTAACCGTGCCGTCCTCGTAGAGCGCCTTAAGCGACTCGGTTACAGCATCGGCCGACTTGGTGTCGCCCTTCTTAAAGCCGACGGCGTAGTGCTCGCTGGACAGCGGCTCATCAAGCTGCGTATAAGCATCGGGCTTGGCGGCAAGCTGATACTGGGCAATCGAAAGGTCGCAAGCCACGGCATCGACCGCGCCGCTCTCGAGCTGCATAAAGGCCGTGTTGTACTCGCCGATCGTGTCGAGCGTGGCAAACGTCGCCGCCAAATCCTTCTGGTCACCCTCGAGCACGTCCTGAGCGGCGGAATCGGTCTGGGTGATCACCGTCTTGCCGGCAAGATCATCCCAGCTCTTGATGCCCGCATCCTTCTTGACCACGAGCACCTGCTCGTTGAGCATGTACGGCTCGGAGAACGTGTAGTCGTCCTCACGGCCCTCCATGGTAAAGCCGTTCCAGATGCAGTTGATGGCGCCCGAGTTAAGCAGCGTGTCCTTGGCATCCCAATCGATGGCCTCGTATTTGACCTCCCAGCCCTGCTTATCGGCAACAGCCTTGGCAAGATCGAGATCAAAGCCGGTGTACTCGCCATCGTCGCCCACAAAGCCGTACGGAGGATAGGACTTATCAAAGCCCACCACGAGCTTCTTGGACTCCGCAGCGCCCTTCACGTCCTTGGCTGCAGCAGAACCGGCAGCGGAACCCTTGCCGGCACCACCGCCGCAACCGACAAGACCAAGGCCAAGCACCGTGGCGAGCGAGCCGGCTAGACCAACAAACTGACGACGAGACATATCGGTATTCATGGTATTCCCCCTTGGTGGCACTTTAGTTAGGTAAAGTGAATCATGTAACGTTCAGAATCATACACTTTAGTGAGATGGAGTACAAGGGAGGGTTTGCCCGGCGCGGGCGGGGAGCGGCGCGTAATTAAGTTTCCTGCTCTACAGTCCTGCGCAAGACGGAAAGCACATTAAGTGCTTTCCTTTGCGTGCGGAACTCGCGATAAACTTAATTACGCGCCGCTCCCCGCCCGCGCCGGGCAAACATCGTTGGACTTATCACTGACAGGAAATGGCCGCTTGCATATCGCCCGCTGGCTTGGCACGGTACAATGCTTGCAGCTTTTAATTCATGAATTAGTGGAGTTATTGATGGCAGAATCTCGTGCGGAGCGTAAGGCTCGTCGTGCTTTGATCGAGGCGGCTGAGGGGTCAAAGGAGGAGAAATCTTCTACGAAATCCAAGTCTTCTAAAGCTGCAAAAAGTAAATCGACCAAGAGCAGAGCTAAGACCAAGCGTGCTGACTCTCGTCGAGGCGGGGATAAAGCGCCTCAGACTCGTTCCAAGCGTTCGCATAAAAATCCGGCTTCGTCTGCGCGTAAGGCTGTGGACCCCAAGTCTCCTTGTTCCATCATGAAAGCTTGCGGTGGGTGCACGGCGCTCAATCGTCCTTATAAAAAGCAGTTGGCAGCTAAGCAGGCTGCTATGGAGGAGCTTTTTGCTGCTCTTTGCGAGCGCGAGGGCATTAGCGTCGACCCCATTCGCGGTATGGGCGTCACCCTGGGCGACCCGGGCAAATATCCTGCGCCGCGCGGTTTTCGCCATAAGGCCGCCACTCCCTTTGCTCCCGGTAAGGAGGGTGCTGTCCGTTGCGGTTTCTTTGAGCGCGGCACGCACAAGATCGTTGCCGTACCCGAGTGTCCTGTCGAGGCACCGGGTGCCCGTCAGATTCTCAACGGCATCGCACGCGAAGCTGAGCGGCTGCATATTCCCGCCTTTAATGAGGACAAGCATCTTGGTTTGCTTCGCTATGCCGTCGTCCGCTGCGGCTGGCGTACCGACCAGGTCATGGTCACGCTCGTGACCGCTCAGCGCGACTTGCCGCATGCGCAGGAGTTCTTTGAGGCTGTCGCCGCACTCGATCCGCGCATCGTCACCGTCGCCCAAAACATCAACGGACGTCCCGGCAACGCCATCCTCGGCGAGGAAACCCGCATTGTATATGGCGCCGAGTGCATGCGCGACCAGCTGCTCGGCTGCGAATTCGACATCTCCCCCACCGCGTTTTATCAGACCAACCCGCAACAGACCGAGGTGCTCTATCAGCTCGCTATCGACGGCATGGATTTGCACCAGGGCGATGTGCTCATGGATGCCTACTGTGGCAGCGGTACCATCGGTCTTTGCGCAGCTAAAGATGCCCAGAACAAGGGTATCGGCATTATGCTGCTCGGCGTGGAGCGCAACCCGGCGGGCATTGCCGACGCACGCCGCAATGCCGAGCTCAACGGCCTCACCCGCAGCGCTTGGTTTATGGCCGACGACGCCACCGATTACATCCTGGATGCCGCCGATAACAACGAGCGGGTCGATGTCCTTTCCATCGATCCGCCGCGCGCCGGCTCCACGCCCGAGTTCCTCGAAGCTGCCTGCGCGCTTAAGCCGCGCCGCATCACCTATATCAGCTGCAACCCCGTAACTCAAGAGCGCGACCTGCATCAGCTCCTCGACGGAGGCTATTGCCTGCTCAAGATCACGCCCGTCGACATGTTCCCTCACACTGACCACACCGAAACCGTAGCGGTCCTCGAACGCCGCTAACCAACCTCAGTAGATTTTTGGGACAAGAAAGGGGGCGACCCGCCTGGGCCGCCCCCTTCGCTTGGTTTATAAACTCCGCTACATCCCATTGCGCAGATCGCACACGCCGGCTGCCGCCATCTCGCGCAGCAGCGTCTCGCGGTCGCGCGTCACGATCAAATCCAGCGGGAAGTGAATCTCGTCGAGCATCTTGCGCGCGTGATCGAGCTTGCCAATGGCCATGCCAATGTGGGCATCGGTCGACACGCCAATGCCCACGCCCAGCTCGGCGCAGCGCTCGGCAATCTTGCGGCATACGGCCCAATGCTCAGTGTCGACACCGTGTTCAAGACTATGGTTGTTGATCTCGATAATCTTGTGCTTGGCCTTAGCTGCCAACAGCACCTCGTCGATATCGAACGGCACACCCGAACGCCCCGTGTGACCCAGCATGAACACCTTGGGGTGCTCCAGGGCATTGATATACATCTCGGTCGTCTGGGCCAGCGTCGCGCCCTCAGCAATCTGCGGATTATGCACGCTTGCAACCAAATAATCCAAATTACGCGTAACCAAATCGAACAGCGAATGCTGACGGCTGTACGAATCGCCGGCAATATCGAGCGTGACAGGAGTGTCCTCGCCAAACAGGCTTCCGTCCAGCGAAACGATATCGGCCTCGGCACCACGCAGCACCAGCACGCCGCTCCAAATGCGCGGCCAGATATCCTGGTTGATAAAGAACTGGTAACTGCGCAGGTCATTGGGGCAAGCCGTAACCATAGAGCTCAAATGGTCGGCAGATCCGAGCACCTGCAGACCACGCTCTGCCGCCCAGTACACATTCTCCTCAATGGTCGAATATGCATGCGCAGAGAACATCGTATGGGTATGAATGTCACAAGAAAGCAGGTAGGGCATCAGGTCTCCTTATCTGGCACGGCCGTCGCTTATATTCATTGTACGCATAGCCTCCGATAGTCGTAAAACCACTCCATCCCAAAGACACAACGTCCATGGCAACGGGGTCCGGCTTAACACCAAACCCCGTTTCACGTAAAACATTGTAGGCAGAGCGCTTTACTCTTAACGATACTCGTCCGCCAACTGTTTCCAAGCGGGTAGCGAATTGACAATCGTTTCGTAACTCACGCAATAGCCCAAGCGGAACCAACCCGGCATACCAAAGCTGTCCGAGGGAACCGCAAGCAACTCATACTTCTTTGCGCGCTCGCAAAACGCATTCGCATCGGGCTCCAACGCTTTCACCCATAGGTAGAACGCGCCATCCGGCTCAACATAGGTGTAGCCATACTCCGCTAGTGCGTCGGTAAGCGCGGTGCGGTTGCGTGCATAGGCCTCAACGTCACTCGGCTCATCGATGCAGTCGATAATTACGCGCTGGAAGAGTGCCGGTGCGCACACGAAGCCCAGCGTACGGGCGGCACCGGCAACGGCGGGCATTAGACGATCTGCCTGAGGATTCGTATTGGGAACAAGGATCCATCCCACGCGCTCGCCCGGCAGCGAAAGCGACTTAGAATACGAGTAGCACACGATGGTGTGCTCGTAGATCGAGGGCACCCAAGGCACCTCGACACCGTACACGATTTCGCGGTACGGCTCATCCGAGATGAGCATAATCGGATTCTCGGGATCGCGCTGAGCGTTGGCCTCGCGCAGAACGTTGGCCAGTCGCGTCAGCGTGTCGCATGTATATACGGCACCGGTCGGATTGTTGGGAGAGTCGATGATGACGGCCGCCGTCTTATCGCTGATCGCCTTGAGCACGTTGTCCACGCTCAGCTGGAACGTATCTTCATCGGCGAGCGCCTCAACACACGTACAGCCGGCCTTCTCAATCCAAACGCGATACTCCGGAAAGTACGGGGCGATAACAATAACCTCGTCGCCCGGGTTCGTAACGGCGTTGAGCGTGCAGGTGAGCGAAGCTGCGGCACCCACCGTCATAAAGACGTCCTTACCCTCATAGTTCGTTCCAAAGCGGCGGTTGAGCGATTCGGCGACGGCCGCTCGACATTGCGGCAGGCCCGGAGCGGGGGTGTAGCCGTGCAACTGGTCACTCGGCAGCTCCAGGGCCTTCTTAATGGACTCCGCCACAGCAGCGGGTGCCGGAACGCTCGGATTGCCCAGCGAAAAATCAAATACGTTTTCCGCACCGATCTGCGCCTTGCGCTCAAGGCCATAGCTAAAAATCTCACGGATGATGGAGCTTTCCGCACCGCGAGCATACATAGTTTCGTTGATCATCTGTTCCCCTTTCGCATAGGCGCTATTGTACGCTTTAGCCGAGCGAAGTGCCGCAGCAATGTTGATTGGGGACAGACTTAAATGCGTGAAAACGCTCATTTAAGTCTGTCCCCAATCAACAGACGGCCCCATATCGCTCAAAAGAAAAAGCCTCCGCAGGTTTCCCCGCGGAGGCTTTCGCCACAAAGACTATTTGTCGGTGTCGGCATCGGCATCGGCATCGACGACGGCATGGTCATCGTCAGCATCATCGGATGCGGCTTCGGCATCCTCCTGCATGGCCGCCTGCGCAAAGGCCGCGGCATCAGCCGCCAGCTCCTCCTCGCTCATACGAGGCGCGCGCTTCTTGGTCGGCATGCCGGCCGCCTTGGCATTGCGCTCCTCCTTGGCCGCCAGGATATCGCCCTCGCGCTCAAGGTAGGCATTCCACTCGTTGTCGAGCAGGGCGTTCACGGCGTCGCCTTCGACGGTCTCGCGCTCAAGCAGCACCTTCGCCATCAGATCGAGCTGATCGCGACGGGCATCCAAAATCTCGACCGCACGACGATGGGCTTCGCGCATGATGCGCTGAACCTCGATATCGATGCGGCGCGCCGTCTCCTCGGAGTAATCCTGGTGATCGGCGTAATCGCGACCAAGGAATACCTGATGCTGCGCCTCGCCAAACACTTGCGTGCCCAGCTCCTCGCTCATGCCCAGACGCGTGACCATCTCGCGCGCCATCTTGGTCGCACGCTCCAGGTCGTTGCTCGCGCCCGACGTAATGTCATCGCACATGAGCTCCTCGGCAACGCGACCGCCCAAGAACACGGCGAGCTCGTCGAGCATCTCGTTCTTGGTCTTGAGGAAGTGGTCCTCCTGCGGAAGCTGCAGCGTGTAGCCCAGCGCCTGACCGCGGCTGACAATCGAGATCTTGTGAACCGGATCGGAGTGCTCCAGGATGTGGCCCACCAGGGCGTGACCGCTCTCGTGGTAGGCAATCGTGGTGCGCTCGGCCTCGGTCATCACGCGACCCTTGCGCTGTGGTCCGGCAATCACGCGCTCCATCGATTCCTCGACCTCGTCCATCGAGATCACGGAACGATGACGGCGAGCGGCCAGCAGCGCAGACTCGTTGAGCAGGTTCGCCAGGTCGGCGCCGGTAAAGCCAACGGTCATCTGGGCGAGCTTCTCAAACTTAACGTCCTCGTCCATCGGCTTGTTCTCGGCATGCACGCGCAAGATCTGCTCGCGGCCCTTCACATCCGGACGGTCGACCGTAACCTGGCGGTCAAAACGGCCGGGACGCAGCAGCGCCGGATCCAGGATGTCGGGACGGTTGGTCGCAGCGATCAGGATGACCGACTCGCTTTCCTCAAAGCCGTCCATCTCGACCAGCAGCTGGTTGAGCGTCTGCTCGCGCTCGTCGTGACCGCCGCCCAAGCCAGCTCCGCGCTGACGTCCCACGGCATCGATCTCATCGATGAAGATGATCGACGGGGCCTGGGACTTGGCCTCCTTAAAGAGGTCACGCACACGGCTGGCGCCGACACCCACGAACATCTCGACAAAGTCGGAACCAGAGATGCTAAAGAACGGCACGCCCGCCTCGCCGGCGACGGCCTTAGCCAGCAGCGTTTTACCGGTGCCCGGAGGGCCCACCAGCAACACGCCACGCGGGATCTTGGCGCCCAGCTTGCGATAGCGGTCCGGATCGCTCAAAAAGTCACGGATCTCCTCGAGCTCCTCGACTGCCTCGTCCACGCCGGCAACGTCTTCAAACTTGACCTTGGGTCGTGTGGCCTCGTTGGTCTTGGCATTGGTCTTGCCAAACTGCATGTTCCTGTTGTTGGCGCCCATCATCTGGCGCATAAAGTAGAACATGATGGCGATAAGGGCGATCGTCGGAAGCACACTCATCGCCAAGTCGCCCCAAAAATCGGGATCGTTGGTGTTGACGATGTACTTGGTATCGGGGTGCTCCGCCATGAGCTCGGCAAGCGAATCGGAGCCGACATAGGTCGAGGAGAAGCTCTTGAGCTCGCTCGTATCGCCCTTGTCCTTTTTTGTCTTCCAGTAATGACCCGTCACGCTTCCGTCTTGAACCGTATAGGTCAGATCTTCGACGCGATCCTGCTTGATGGCGCCCACCATCTCGCTCGTCGCGAGCTTAACGGTATTGCTGGAATTGGCAAAGCCGGAGCCCATGTTAAAGAAGGCGTAGCCCAGAAGCGCGCAAGCCAAAATAAAATACAGCCAGCCCGTACGCGTGGGCTTCTTGCCTCCGGGCATCCCCGGGATCTTAGGCTCCCGGGGAGTCTGGGAATTGTTATCGTTATGGTCGTCGGGCATCTTACGAATAAACCTCCGGTTTCAAAATGCCCAGATACGGAAGGTTACGATAGCGCTCGGCATAGTCGAGGCCGTAGCCCACCACAAAGGCATCGGGGCAATGGGTTCCAACATACTTGGGCGTGATGGCCGAGACGCGGTCCTCAACGTCCTTCCACAGGAAGGCGGCGACCTCCAGAGAAGCGGGCTTGCGGCTCTCGAGGTTCTTCATCAGATACTTGAGCGTCAGGCCCGAGTCCAGAATGTCCTCGACGATCAGCACGTCGCGACCGCGGATGTCGATATCCAGGTCCTTAATGATACGCACGATACCCGAGGACTTCACACCGTCGCCGTAGCTCGAAACAGCCATGAAATCGATGTTGGTCGGCAGCTCGATCTTACGCATCAGGTCGCCCATAAAGACCACGGCGCCGCGCAGGACCGCAATCAGCACCAGATCCTTACCCGCGTAGTCGCGCGTAATCTCCTCGCCCAGGCGAGAGACGATACCGTCGATATCCTCCTGCGTGAACAGAACCTTCTCGATATCCGGATGTTGAGAAGCCATGACAACCCTTTCTTGTGCTTATCGCCCACACACCGCCGTATGGACGCGAACTACACATTCTAGCAGCGCACGGGGTAAATTTACCAGCCCGTGCGCCATCAGCGCGGGAATACCGTCAACGTCGCACAGAATAGCAGGCGTGGGACGCTATTCCGCATCGACCACGCGGAGCAGATATGCCACGCGCGTTGCGGCCGTGCACTTAAAACGCTCGTCCGCGCGAACTCCGGCGACCCACACCACGGCACCCCCCGGCGCCGTCCTCACCACGGGCACGCCGGCGCGCTCGGAAACGGGAATGCGAGCCTCGCCTAGCAAGTCGGATACCTTCTTGCTTCGGCCACTCATTCCTAACGGGCACATCACGTCTCCCGGTGCGGGACCGTCCACCCACAGGCGCGCCAATCGCGCCTCTGCAGGGATCTCGCCACGTGAGCCCGCCAGGATCCGCTCACTATCGCTGTCGGCAAAACCCAGGGCAGCCGCGTCTACCAAAGCTGTCACTTCCCCGGCAGCCGCTAGCTCACGGGCGCGGCGCACGATATCGCATCCCGGCTCAACGGCCATCGGCTCTGCGACCAGCATGCGCCCCCCGCCCAACGGCAAACGACCGGGTATGGTAATCCAGTCCGCAACCAGCCCCTCACGAGCCGCCGGCGCCTTAAACGCTAGCATGCCAAACTCGACGCGCGCGTCAATTCCCGCCGGAAGCGTGACCGAGCCTGTGCCTTCGGCAACGCAGGAAAGGACTCGCTCCACATGTCGCATCTCTGGACGAGCGCCCGGATCGATGCGTTTGATCGCCAGTCGCACGATGCGCCGCGCGATTACCACCTCGGCCGCAGCAAGGCGTCTGGCATCGAGCACTAGCGCGCCCGCCGCCTCCTTGCGCAGGCAGCTTCGAAACGCCTGCGCCGACAGCTGGGATAGAAACGCGTCTTCGTCACCCAAGATCTCACAGGCGGCGCCAATCGTCTTGCACACGCTCGCATTACGCTGTGCCACCACTGGCATTACCCGATGGCG
The DNA here is from genome assembly GCF_040097075.1 of Collinsella sp. CLA-SR-H006. Lineage (NCBI taxonomy): Bacteria > Bacillati > Actinomycetota > Coriobacteriia > Coriobacteriales > Coriobacteriaceae > Collinsella > Collinsella sp. CLA-SR-H006. The sequence continues at coordinate 109,475 of NZ_JBBNPD010000008.1, forward strand.
CACGTAGTTTCGCAGATACGAGATATCCTCATTGCTCTCGTCTTCACGCCACGGCTGACCATGTACCTGTAGATAGCCCACGAGCTCGCCATGAGTTAGGTCGAGCAAGGGACGCACCACGATATTCCTCCGGCGAGGAATGCTCGATAGGCCAGCGGGCCCCGAACCCTTAATCGCGTTCATCAAAAACGTTTCCGCGCGATCCGAAGACGTGTGCGCGGTGCAGATACGAGCCGCCGTTCGCGGTGCCCCCGTCTGGGCGCAGAGCTCGCGAACATACCTCCGCGCCGCGGCATAGCGCACTTCGCGGGCCGCGGCCTCAATATTGCCCGACTCCCCATCAAAATAAGCGTGCTCCACGCACAGCGGTAAACCATATTTCGCGCAGAGCTCACGCACAAAGGCCTCGTCGCCATCGGACGCCTTGCCGCGCAGATGATGGTTTACATGCAGCACATGCAGGCGCTCGCGAGCAATGGGGGCAACACCGCGCCCGTCTTGGATATCCAGCTTTGATGTGCACGCCATAAGAAGCAGTGCCGTCGAGTCCGCGCCGCCTGATACCATGAGCACGACAGGAGCAGCCTGCTGCCTCGTCCGGGTCTCATCGACTGCCCCAGGCACGGCATGGTGTCCATAATGCTGAGATACCGTAGGCATTTGCTTCCTCCTCTATTCGTCCGCACCCATTGTATCCTTTGGAATCTTATGTCTCGTCTGCACCTTCATATCCTCGGCAGTGGCTCTAAAGGCAACTGCGCACTCATCGAGGGCCCGCAGGGGCTCATTATGGTCGATAACGGACTGTCTCGCCGCGAGAAATTAAAGCGCATGGCAGAACTGGGGCTCTCGGCAGACAACGTCTCGGCTCTTCTCATTACTCATGAGCACAGCGATCACATCAAGGGCCTCGATGTCTGGTGCAAGCACTGGCACGGCCCCCTCTTTGCCAGCAGGGGCACTCTTTCGAACAAAGAAAATCTTTCGCATCTGCCTGTCGAGGAATTCGATCCCGGCGACGACCTATCCATTGCCGGCATCCACGTGCAAACCTACTCAACATCACACGATGTCATCAATCCGGTCGGCTATCGATTCAATGCTCTCGATGATTCCATTGGGTTTGCCACCGACACCGGAGAGCTATCGAGCCAAGCCATGAACACCCTCAAAGATTGTCGAGTCCTCGCGCTCGAAAGCAACCACGATGTGACCATGCTGCGCGAGGGAGAATATCCCCGCTTTCTTCAGGAGCGCATCCTGTCTGCAAGGGGACACCTCTCCAATGGCCAAGCCGCCGAGGCCGCGCGCGAACTTGTTACCGATCGCACCGAACAGCTCATTGCCATGCATATCAGCCAAGATAACAATCGTCCGAGCCTTACCGTCAAAAGCTATGCCAAAGCTCTGGCCGCAACCCTGGATGACGAGGTCGGCAGCTCCGCAACCCTTCTCCAAGGATCGCGAAAGCTCTCGATACGCCCCGCAAGCCAGCATCGGCCAGCAACCATTCAATAACTGTCCTAAACAGCAAAAGGGGCCGGGAATCGCTTCCCAGCCCCTTTTGCTGTCTTTTAATAGCGCAGAACACCAACGAAGTTAGTCGATGGAGATCTTCGTAACGTTCTTCTTCTCGACGATCTTGGGAACCGTAACGGTCAGGATGCCGTCAGCGTACTTAGCCGAGAGGCCCTCGCTCGAAGCGTCCTTTAGATACACGCCACGCGTCGCACTGTACGAGCTGAACTCCTTCTGCAGGAAGTTCTTCCCCTCGTTCTCCTCGTCTTCCTCGACATTCACGCTAATGGACAGACGGCCCTCGTTAAGCTCGACATCGATGTCGTCCTTGGCGACGCCGGTCAGATAGGCCTTGACCTCATAGCCGTCGCCCTTATCCTCAACGTCAACGGGAAACGCCTTAGAAGCAATCGAGTTGTTTGCAAGGTCGGTCATATCATCAAACAGATCGAACAGCGAGCTAGCAGAAGGACGAACGCCAAAAACCGAACGATAAGGAACCATGCTTGCCATGTTTACCACTCCTTTTAAGGACTGCCGAGCCATCTTCTAGGTGACTGGGACTTCTTTTGACGCTCTTATATATGCCCACCCAGTGCTCATATATACATCGACTATAAAGTTTTTTGAGTCCAGTACTATAAGCATATCTAAGCGTGTATGACTCAGGTTTTAGTAAGGTTAAGGTTCTTTGAACCAGAGCTTAAATAACAAGTATGTTCGCAGCTACAAATAGCGAGGGGCTTACAATGAGCGCGTACACGTTGTTGGTAACGAGCTAAAGGGCATCATGGACGACCAAAACCAGAACAAAATGTTTATGCCGACGCAGGGGGAAGATACTTCCACGCAGCCGCCACGGTTCCATCGCCCCCACATCTCGCAAGAGCCCATTAATGATCCGGAGCCCGAGTATGTGACGAGAAATCGATATCAAACGCTCGAGGATGCCCAAACGGGACGTAAACATATGGGCGTCGCCTCGGGAGACCCTGTATATCTGAAAGACGCACCATTATCTAAAAACAGCGCAGCTAGTGAGGAGCCACTGAAAGCATCCGCCGCTCATCAACAAAGAGGTCCACGACCCAAACAAACCTTGACGCATTCGGCTCGCTATCTCGAAACACCAAAACAGGGAAAATCAATCTTCGTTTCGACAAGTAAACGACGCAAGCAGCATCGACTGACAATTCTGCTTTTGATCATTGCGGTCATAGCAGTTGCCCTTGTTATTAGATTTATCTTCTTTAAATAAAGGCTCAATACCAAAAACGATAAGATCGTCTGGTGTAATTGAGTCATTTACGCCCCGTAAACGCAAAAAAAGGGGAGGCCGCGAGGCCTCCCCCTTCCAAGTTCAAGCGTACGGCTCGGTGCCGTCCACCGGTCAGCGGCGCCCTGGCCTCCCACGGGCTGACCCCGCAGTACTCTCGGCGCGATGGGGCTTAGCTTCCGGGTTCGGAACGGGACCGGGCGTGCCCCCCATG